>JBNJGW010000001.1:0-54652 GCA_051748005.1 Pseudomonadota bacterium
ATCACCCTGGCCACTCTTTACGCCAGCAACGGCTGGATGGGCCGTTGGCTTGAGCCGCTAGGGTTTCCGGTTGCCTATACCTGGGTGGGTATTGCACTGGCCATGGCCTTCACCAGTATTCCTTTTGTCGTGCGCACCGTGCAGCCGGTGCTTGAGGACATGCCTGCCGAAGTGGATGAGGCGGCCATGACGCTGGGCGCGCGCGATGGCGTCGCTTTTCGCCGGGTGATCCTGCCGCACTTGTGGCCGGCCCTGGTCACCGGCACCGGGCTTGCGTTTGTGCGCTCGCTGGGCGAGTTTGGCGCGATTATCTTCATCGCTGGCAACACGCCCTATGAGACTGAAATCACCGCCCTGATGATCTTCGTCAAGCTCCAGGAATATGACTATGCCGGTGCCTCGGCGATTGCTTCTGTGGTGCTGTTTGTTTCACTGGCACTCTTGCTGGCGATCAATATCTGGCAGGGCCGCTTTATTCGTCGCTTACACGGAGGAAAGGGCTAATGCGCCGTATTGGTGATGCACCTGGCGTGCGCCGTGTACTGATTGGTGCGGCCGTTGTGCTGTCGGCACTTTTTCTGTTGCTGCCTCTGGTAGCCATTTTTGCCCAGGCCTTTGCCCAAGGTGTTGACGTATTCTGGGGTAACGTCAGTGACCGCTACACCTTGCATGCCATTGGCCTGACCTTGGGCATTGCATTGCTGACCATTCCAGTCTGCCTGGTGTTCGGCGTGGCGCTGGCCTGGCTGGTTACGCGCTTCAGCTTTCCGGGCAGGCGGGTGCTGCAGACCTTGATCGACATCCCTTTTGCGGTGTCGCCGGTGGTCGCGGGGCTGATCTACCTGCTGCTTTACGGGCGCAACGGCTGGCTGGGTAACTGGCTGGACGGCTACGACATCCAGCTGATGTTTGCCTGGCCGGGGATTTTGATGGTCACCGTGTTTGTAACCTGCCCCTTCGTTGCCCGGGAGCTGATACCCCTCATGCAGGCCCAGGGCTCTCGTGAAGAGGAGGCTGCTGTTACCCTGGGTGCGCGCGGCTGGACAACTTTCTGGCGGGTGACCCTGCCCAATATCCGCTGGGCCTTGCTGTATGGCGTGATCCTGACCAACGCCCGGGCGGTAGGTGAGTTTGGCGCCGTCTCTGTGGTTGCCGGGGCCATCCGCGGCAAGACCAACACCCTGCCCCTGCACCTTGAACAGCTGTATCAGGACTACAACACCGTCGGCGCTTTTGCCAGCGCGGCATTACTCGCCCTGATCGCCCTGCTGACGCTGGCCGCCAAGGCCGCTCTGGAATGGCGCCAAGCGCGCCGGGAGGCACTCGCATGAGCATTCGCTTGCACAATATCGGCAAACACTTTGGCAGTGGCCGCCATCAGACCCTGGCGCTGGAACCGGTCAATCTTGATATTCACTCCGGTGAGCTGGTGGGCCTTTTGGGGCCGTCGGGCTCGGGTAAGACCACCTTGCTACGCATCATTGCCGGGCTGGAAAGCGCTGACCGCACCCAAGAGCCGAGCAGGATTCTGTTTGGCGAACGTGATGTGACAAAGGTTCACGTGCGCGATCGTCGCATTGGCTTTGTGTTTCAACATTACGCCCTGTTTCGGCATATGACGGTATTCGATAACGTGGCCTTTGGCCTGACCGTCATGGAACGCAAGCAACGCCCCAGCAGCAACGAGATCCGCTCACGGGTATTGCGCCTGCTGGAAATGGTCCAGCTTGAGCAGCTGGCCAACCGCTATCCGGCCCAGCTTTCCGGCGGCCAGCAGCAGCGTGTTTCCCTGGCCCGTGCGCTGGCGGTCGAGCCTGAGGTGCTGCTACTGGATGAACCCTTTGGGGCCCTCGACGCCAAGGTGCGCCAGGAACTGCGCCGCTGGCTGCGTCACCTCCACGACGAACTCAACTTTACCAGCGTGTTTGTCACCCACGACCAGGAAGAGGCACTGGAGCTGTCTGACCGGGTGGTCGTGATGAGCAATGGCCGCATTGAGCAGATCGACGCACCTGAAACCCTGTATCGTGCACCCAAAAACCGCTTTGTGTTCGAGTTTCTCGGTGACGTCAATCATCTGGAAGGCCGTGTCAGCCAGGGTGTGCTTACCTGTGGTGATGCACATCTGAACGTTGATCTGCCCGATGGGCACGAGGAGCTGTTGCTACGACCACACGAGGTGCGCCTGGCTGCCTCCCCCACGATTGAATGCCACCTGCCGGTTACCATCACGGCAATTTCTCCCGTGGGTGCCGAAGTGCGCGTTGAACTCGAAGCCGACTGGCTCGCCAAGCCCTGGCTTGCCACCGTGCGCCATACCGATTTCGAACAGCTGGCCCTCAACCGCGGCCAGCGGCTTTACGCGCATCCTCGCCAGTACCATCGTTTCCAGCAGCCGGGCACCACCAAATTCAATGCACCGGTGGCCTGAACCGCTATAATGACGACTCACGCTTTTACTCTCAGATGATAAAACCGGAGTCCTGCATGGGTCGTCGTCAGCTTTTGCCACTTTTCTGCGTACTGTTAGCCGGTTTCTGGCTTGCCGGCTGTGCCAGCCCTCATCACCTGGCTCTCTCGCCAACCCGCACAGCCGAGGTGCCTGTGTCTGGCAACGGGCAAGCTGTGAGCGTGTTTGCCCAGGACGGCCGTGACTCTGACGTGATTGGCCATCGCACCGGCCAGGGGATGTCGACCTCGGTGATTACCGTAGACAGCCACCAGCTGGTGCCGAAACTTCAGGAGGAAGCCGAGCGCGCAGTGGCGGATATGGGTTTCACACCTACTCAGGAAAGAGCTGACGGCAGGCCGGTATTGACGCTGGAACTTGCCCGTTTGAGCTATATCCATGGTGAGAGCAGCCAGATGGGCCTGGATGAAGCCAATATTGAGGGGATGCTGCGCGCCATCGTGCAACACCAGGGAACAACCTATACCGGCTCCTATACATCCCGTCGCGTTCAGAGTTATGCGGTCAAGCCAGGTCAAGCAGCCAATACCCGCATGCTTAATGAACTGCTCAGTGATGCACTGAACCGCGCCTTCAGTGACCGCCAACTGGGCGAACTGATGGCCCGCTAGCAGGCCTTTCATGCTGCCTGCAAGCTGTTCGCCGCTGAGCCTGTCAGGCCAGCGGCCCTCGACGGCACAAAGCCCAGACGCTTTCCACTCGCCCCTGAGCATCTCTGGCTCCGCTTCCAAGCTCGGTGAGCACAAAATTGGGGGTGAACAGGGTTTCGATTTCGGCCCTGTTAACGCTGTAGGGCGGACCTTTATCGTCCTCATCGTGATGGAGGCTGACAAGTAAGCCTTTTGCACCAGGTGGCACCAGCTGCGCCAGGTGAAGTGCATAGCGCTGACGCGTTGCCTGCGGCAGGGCAATCAGCGACGCTCGATCATAAAACGCACCGATCTCATCGACCTGGCGGATATGCAGGTGAAAAAAATCGCCCTGCCACAGTTCCACCATGCCTTGCCGGGCAATCGCAAAACCGCCCTGGCGGTAACGTGACACGCCAGCCTGTGAGCGGCTGCCCGGTGGCTCATCAAGAAACTGCTCGATGGCTTCAGGCGCCAGCTCAACGCCCAGCACCGGATGGCCAGCGTCAGCGAGCCAATGCATATCCAGGCTTTTGCCGCAAAGCGGCACCAACACCTTGGTGCCAGCGGCAATATCCAAATCTGGCCAGAAGTGCGCCAGCGCCGGGTGGGTGTCGTTGCGGTGAAAACCGATGCGCCCCTCACGCCAGCGTTGCAGCCATTGTTCACGCATCAGGTTAACTCCTTACTGAAACCAGCGATCGCGTTTCTTGCGACGACGCGGCAAGTGGGGCACGATCAAACCCACGATCAGGCCTGCTCCCGCGACGCCGCCACCATACATGAAATAACGCAGCAGCAGATCTTCTTCCTGGGTATCAAGACGTGCCTGCAGTTCACGCACCTGTTGGAGTTGCTGATCAGCTTCTTTTTCAAGGGCAGCATTGCGGTTTTCAAGCTCGCTGATACGTTTTTCGCGTACATCCAGCGTTTCGGTCATACTAGCCACCCGCTGCTCCCACTGCTCGTTGATACCTGCAAGCTCCGTTGAAAGCGCCTGAACCCGGCCTTCTAGAGCAGGCAGCTGTTCCCGGGCGCTGGGGGTATCCTTAAGCTCGTTGCTGAGCACCCAGACAGCATTGCCGTCGCTGTTACGTACGCGACTGTAATCACCGCTGGTTTCCAGCACCTCAACCTGCTCGCCGGCAGTCAGGGTACCAATAATCCGGTAGCCATCCGTTGGGCCACTGCGCACATAGGTACTCAGTTCGTCACTTACCCAGGCTTCGTTGGACTGCGCCAGCGCAGAGCCACTGGTCAGGCCAAGCAGTAACATCGTCATGGCTGCACAGGCACGGTGTTGAGTGAAATGCTTCATGTTTCGTCCTACAAGTGTTCGTCCTAGGGTTGGTGCTGGCGAAACCGCTCAGCTATCCCGCGAAGGCAATGGAAAGGGACGCGGAAACTCTGCGACGCGCGTCTCGCTTTTGACCGCTTTAAGTGGCCCACCCCGCTCCACTTCATCAATGCGCATGATCGCATTCAGGGGCAGATAACTGCGCTTCACGCCTTCCAGAGTGCGCTCAAGCTTTTCGCTGACGGGGTCCACAACGACTCGGTTAGGGTCACCAAACACAAACTCCTCCACTTCAATGAACCCCCAAAGCTCACTTTGAAAGATTTCTCGCACATAGAGTTCCCATACTTCACCATGCTGGTGAACGACGACGCGATAGATCGGCTTAGCCGCCATTTTGACCCTTTCCTCTTGGCATTTGAACCTCTGGGCATTGTTACCCTTAAAAACCCGCAAGCCTACCACAGCTGGGAAACTTTGCCTGCAAAGCGTTGTTGAAGGGTTAAAACAGGCATGGCCGGTGGGTGTTTAGGCCTGTATGGTAGAAAAAGTAACAACCTCTTTACGGTTTATCATTCAGCGTTCACCTTAAACTCAGGAGCTATCATTATGCAGAAGGATCCCAATAAAGGTTATGTTGCTTTACTTGGTTGGAGCCTCAATGCAATTGAAGCTGCGGAAACGTTTGATCGACGTTATATCGTGGTGGCCCCCGACTGGGCTGAGGAATACTGCCAGAAACATGATATCCCCCATGTGCCATGGAACTTTGAGCGTCTTAATGATCGCTCCATGGAAATTGCCGAGACCCTGAAAGAAAAGGGCGTCGATGTTGCCATTCCCCTGTTCGAGGAAACCGTCGAATGGGCCGGTGCCATCAATTCGGTGCTGCTTGATAACCCACGCCTGTATGGCCAGTCGCTGCTCCTGCGCGACAAGGCACTGATGAAGCGTCGTGCCCAGCTGGGCGGCATCCGGGTAGGAATTTTTGAAGAAGCCCACGATAAGGAAGACGTTGTCCGTTTCTTGAAGCGCGTTAATCAGACGCTGCTAAAGCTGGATGGTGACCCTAACGATCCTATTCACCTGAAGGCGTTCGACAAGGCAGGTTGCCTGGGCCACCGGGTGATTCGCACCCCGGATGAAGTGGATACCATCCCCGAGGAAGAGTTTCCGGTACTGATGGAATCCCACCTTGATGGCTGGGAATTTGCTGTTGAAGCCTGGATTCATGACGGCAAGATTGCCTTTCTGAATATTTCTGAGTACGTCACCCTGGGTTACTCGGTCTTCGTGCCCGGCTCACCGGAAATCGAGAAATATCGTCCGCAGATCACCGCCCAGATAGAGAAGCTGATCAAGACCTTTGATATCGAATTTGGACTGATTCACCCTGAGTACTTTGTCACCAGCGACGGCGAAATGTACTTTGGGGAAGTCGCCTATCGTCCACCCGGCTTCAAGGTATTTGAGCTTTTGGAACGGGTTTACGGCTTTAACGCCTATCAGGCGTCAATGCTGGTATTCGACCCGCACACGACGCCAGAAGAAGTTGCCAGTTTCTTCCCGAAAGAAGTGGTGGATGCAGATGGTTACGCCGGTTGCTTCGGGGTTTATCCACGCCGCCGCGTGGTCAGCCGTCTGGAAATTCCCGAAGAAGTCGAGGATCACCCCTACTTCGAGTCCCATGAACTGACCCCGCCGCTGGAAGAAACCGTCACCAAGCGCACCGCTTTCGGCACCCACTGGGGGCTGATTTACTTCAAGGGCGATGACGCACACACGATTCGGGATTTGCTAAAACATCAAGAAGACCTCGACTTCTATGTATAATCCTGTCCAAAGGTCGGGATAAGGAGTCACCGTGACGACGGAAAACGCTACCTCTTTTTCGGAAGATGAAAAACTGAACCTGCTGGTCAAGAAACTGCTGGATGCCGTGCGCCTGCTGGATAAGGCGCCGGCTTTCTCCAAGCCAGCCAAGCTGCCGCGGGTACTTGATACCGCGCGGCGCGTTCTGCTTCAGCCCGGCGGCTGTGCAGTCCTTGAATCCCATGCCGCTACCCTGGAAAACGCTGGGGTGTTTGAGGGGTCAGATTGGGCAACTCCCCAATTTCTTGTTCCCTCTCTGACGACCTATGCGCTGCAAAGCGCTGACGCCAATATGGTGGTTATCGAGGCACTCAGTGAACTACGCCTGTTGGCGGTGGCCAAGGGCAGCTATGCTCACCCAGCCATCTCTGCTGAATATGCCCATCATTATCTGACTCAGGTCATGGCCATCAACCTCTGGCAGCTTTTTTCCGCTCCCTCAGAGGCCGAGCGGGAAACCCAGGGGCGTCTTGCGCTGATTTCACGCCAGCTTTTCCAACACCTGGCCGAACGTATCGGCTATGAGCATATTGTTGATCAGCTGATCGACGAGATCTGGCGAATTCTCAAGCAGCGGCCCATCCAGGTGGATGCCATCAAGCAGATGATCACCCAGATTGCCCTGTGCCAGGCCAACCCGGAGATTGATCTGGGCAGCAGCGGCCAGGGCGCTGCGCGGCTGGTCAGTTCGGTTTATGGCCCCACCCAGGCCTGCCAGGAAGACCCCGGTGTTGATATCTATCGCCAGCGGCTGGAAGTCATGGACAACGCCGCCCTACAGGCGGAAGCCACCGGTTTTGCTCGCGCCATGCACGATACCGGCTTGGTCTCGCCCTATCACCCGGTGCTTATCCGCCATCTGCTTGATGTCAGCGATTACCTGGTTGCCGAAGCGCTGGGGCTCTCCTCCACCGGGCGCGACTGCCTGCTGTGCTACCGGGAACTGGTTCACGCCCTGATACGCGGTGGCGTGTACCCCGCCACCTGCCAGTCAGTCTACGGTCTGGCGCTGATGCTTGAGCGCGGCATTCTCTATCAGTCTCCTGTTGCCCCTGCGTTGTGGCGCCAGCTTGGCCTTTCGCTTTCCGAGTGGTCAGAATCGCGGCTTAATATCGCCTATGGCACCAATGCATCCCCCAAGGCGCGCTTGCTAGAAGGGGTGCTGTGCATGCTCGGCCTGCCACTAGGTGTTGGCCAGGGCAACAACCCGACCTGCCAGTCAGCCCGGGCGCTTTCCATGTGGGCCTATAACGACCCGGACTACATGCTGCAGATGGTTGCCTGGGCTGCCCGTGATGATGAAATCATTATGCACTTCGAAGGCCAGCCAATTTCGTCAATACAGAGCCAGAGCGGCGTGGCAACCGAGCTTCCCATGGACCTGGACGCGGTTTCATTAATTGTCGTGCCGCACCTGGACCGCATTTACGCCGAGATGGGCCGCCGCTGCATGGGCCGTGAAGGTGACCCACATCGCTGGGTAAACCCGGAATTTCACGGCTGGTGGGCAGGTCGCGGGTTTCGCATCAACGTTGATGTAGCCAGCGGCAAGCTGATGGATGTCGATGACTTCCTCCGCCACTTCTACGCCAGCTACCACCCCTATTACAATGGCAACCAGCCGCTTATTCACCCGCAGCCTGCAGGCATTGCCGTGACCGACAGCGCTGCACGCTTCATCGGTTGGCATGCGATCACCATTCTGCGAGCATCCCTGGGCCCCAATGATCAGATGCGCATCTATTTCTACAATCCCAATAACGATAGCGGACAGAACTGGGGGGACGGCGTTGTGGTCAGCACGTCTGGCCATGGCGAGCGTTTCGGTGAAGCCTCACTGCCTTTTGAGCAATTTGCCTCGCGCCTGTATATTTATCATTTCGACCCTCTGGAACGCGGCGAGCTTGCCAACGTCACCGACGCAGAGCTGGAAACAGTAAAGGGCCACCTGGCACGCAGTTGGGGCGCTGACCGCCTTCCGCCGACGGACTTGCAGGCAGAGGAAGGTGGAGCACCGCCCGAGCCGCCTCAAACCTGACGCTTATATGCCACGACTCGATCAACTCCTGGTCAGCCTTGGGCTGGCCACTTCACGTACCCGCGCTCAGCGGCTGATTCGCCACGGGCGCGTCAGCCGCCTGGATACACAGCAGACCCTGACCAAGGCCAGCGAGAAACTGGCTGAAAACACCCCGCTTGTCGTCGCGGATGATCCGGAAGAACGCTATGTTTCCCGCGCCGGGCTGAAACTTGAGGCTTTGTTGCTAGCCAGGAACAAACGCTTTGATGGCCAGACAGTGCTGGATGTTGGCCAGTCCACTGGCGGATTTACTGACTGCGCCCTGCACTTTGGTGCAAAGACCGTGATCGGTATTGAGGTGGGTCACGGGCAGTTGGCTGACGTACTACGCCAACACCCTCAGGTCATCTGCCTGGAAGGTATTAATGCCCGGCGAATGAGTCAGCAGCCAGAGGTATGGACTGCCTTGGGTGAGACACCGCTGGATGCGGTGGTGATGGATGTCTCCTTTATTTCGCAAACCCTGATTGTGCCCGAGATAGCCACCCTGCTGCCTGAGGGTGGTGAGCTTTATTCACTGGTCAAACCGCAGTTTGAGCTCAGCCCCCAGGCGCTGGACAAGCGCGGCGTGGTGACTGATTCGAGGTATTTTGCCCAGGTTGAAGACAAGCTGCGTCACACCTGCCAGGTAAATCAGCTGACGATTCTCGACTGGCAGGAAAGCCCGATTACCGGCGGCGACGGTAATCGGGAGTTTCTGCTCCATGCCCGCGTGGATTACTCCGTCTGACGGTCAGTGGCGCCAGCAATGGACTGCACCTGCACCGGGGTTTGTCGGTCGCTGTGCAGCCAGACATCCATCTGCTCAAAGGCGACCCGTATTCCCGCGCTGCGGAAAAGCTCATCCACCCGGCAGTTGACCTCATCTGACGCGTACAGACGATCCATGATGTCATTGACGAAGATGCGCAGTTCAAAACTGAAATTGTGCGGCCCGTAATGAACGCAGAACACCTGCGGCTCCGGGTCACTGAGCACACGACTGTTTTCCGCCGCCGCCTGATGCAACAGCCGATGCACCATGGCAAGGTCTGAACCATGGGCCACGCCATAGGTCAGCACGACCCGGGTGACGTTATCCGAGAGTGACCAGTTGATCAGCTGATCGGTTACAAAGGTCTTGTTAGGAATGATGATTTCCTTACGATCAAAATCAGTCACCGTGGTGGCACGAATACGGATACGGTTAACGGTTCCATGCAGATTACCCAGTGTGATGGTGTCACCAATCCGGATGGGCCGTTCGAACAGAATGATCAGGCCGGAAATGAAGTTGGCAAAAATCTCCTGCAGCCCGAAGCCCAGGCCCACACTCAAGGCCGCTACCAGCCATTGCAGCTTGTCCCAGGACACGCCCAGCGCGGCAAGCGACATCACCACACCCACCCCCACGATAGTATAGGAAAGCAGCGAGCTGATCGCATAGGCACTGCCCTGTTTGAGCGCCAGACGCGACAGCACCATTACCTCTAGAAGCCCCGGCAGATTGCGCGCCATGATGGTAGTGACAGCAATAATAAACAGCGCCGTAAAGAAGTCCGAAATTGACAGCACATCTTCTACCAGGGCTTCATCGGAAAGGTTCACCAACGCTACCTGATCGAGATAATTGAGAACCCCGAGCAGATCCGACCAGACGCCATAAATCAGCGCGCTGAAGGCAATCAGCAAAATCAGCTTGGAAAGGCGTAGCGATTGGTTGCTTATCTGCTCCATATCCAACGGCGGCTCTTCAACCACTTCGCTGCTGCCTTCAGCCCCTTCCTGCAACTGGGCGTGACGCTTGGCCAGGGCACGTTGATAGGCCAGGCGTCGTGCCGCTACCGCCAGGCTGCGCACCACAGTGGCCTCGACCACTACCCACATACCGAGAATATATAGCGTGACCACAAAGCGCTGAATCAGCTTGAGCGCGGTATATTCGTACCCCCAAGCCACCAGCCCCATCATCACCAGAGGCACTGCCGCCATGCTTAGCCCCAGTGTCAGACGGAACAGCCTTATCCCGAAAAACGGCAGGTGAGCGATCACCAACTTGACCAGCAATACGCTCATCGCCACCAACCCCACAGTGAGCAGAGCAAACGCAAAGGGTCGCATGGCAAGCGGTGTCTGAATTTCTTCTGCCATGGCGGCAATCGCCACCACAGGCACCATGGCAATACCCAAGCCAACTAGTAACGAACGCAAACGGCGAGTATACCCGGTCGGCCATTTGAAGTGTTGTTCGGCAACGCCGTGTACCACCAGAATCCGGCGCCCCCAGGCCACCACCGCCCAAAGCAGCGCGACCTGCATCAGCACCGGCGCATTGAGCAATAACCCAACGCCTGCCAGCAGCGTCGCCAGCGGCAGTGCCAGCAGCGCATTCAACAACACCGCCTTGGGCGTATGTAGCTGGGTATCGCTTTTCAACCGCCCTATCTGAGTATGCAGAAGGCCAAGCTGGTGCTTGATTTTCCGCCGCAGGAGCAGCAAAACGCCAGCCAGCAGTATGACAGGAGTGCCTTTAAACACCGACCAGGAATCCAGCGATAGGCGGTTACTCACCACGCTGCGCCATTCGCCGTCATACCACTCATCATGCAAGGCAGTAGGCAGGCTACGTAACCAGTTCAAATCCAGCGGGCGGCTGTTGGCGACCCAAAAAAGCTGCTCTTCAATGGTGGCGCGCAGATCCTGAGTAATACTGACCAGCTGCTGGTGATTAAGCTGCAGCTCAATCGCCGCACTTAACAGGGTGCCATAGGCCTGCTCCAGGCGTTCAACCAGTTCACGACGGGCCTGATAAAGGCGCGTTAACGCTTCAAGAAGCTCTGGTTCCTGCTCCAGACCAGCTTCCGCCAAACGCTGGGATGCCAACCGCTCGCCATGACGCAGTTCATCGCGCTGACGAATCAACTCAAACTGCTTGAGCCGCAGGTCGGCAATTTCATCCTGCAGGTCTCGACGTTCGTTCACCGCCAACAGGGATTGACGCTGTTCACGGAGGATCCGGGAAAGCAGCTGACTGCCACGGATCGCTTCAATCTGCTCGTTAAGACTGCGCTGTAACTGGCGGGTGTAATCCAGCTGTCGCTGGGTATCGATGTTTTCACGTACCACACTGTTGGCACGATCCGTGGTACGCAGCAGCTCTTGGCTTAAGGTCTGGTTTGCTTCCTGAGCGCGGGATATCAGTGGGTTTCCTAGACCAATCAGTGAGTTATCACGCGCGGCATCAGCAATCGCCTGTTCGGATTGCGTGCGGCGCTTGTGATCAATCACGCTCTGCAGGGTTTCAAGGGCTTTTTCCTGGCGGGCAATCTGCAGGGCAACCAGCTCACGCCGCTGTTGGGCAATTTCGCGCAAACGGCTGTTGGTACTCAGCTCACGCTGATGGAATGTCACCTCCCTTTCGGCCAACACTCTTTCCAGGCGCAGCTGGATCAGCTGTGTATCACTGTTGGTACTGCGCTCCTGCTCACTCAAGAGGGCATCGCGCGCATCATGGTCACGGCGCAGCCGCTCGATCCGCTGCAAGGCGGTGGCAATCGACTGCTGGGCACGCTCCGGGAGCGTCTGTGCGGATAACAGTTGAGCGCTGATCTCAGCCTGCTGATTCTGCAGCTGCTGTAGCTGTGTCACTGCCTGCGCTTGCTGTGTATCCAGCTCCTCAAGCGACTGGTTATTGAGCTGCTCCAGGGAGACAGGTTCACCTTCTGCGGTTATTTCCGCTAACTGGCGTTCCAGGCTGACGAGCTCATCCGGCGCACGTTCAACACGCTCTTCCAGCAGGCGCTGGCGCTCATCCAGAGCAAGCAAACGATCATAGGCCCCTAACGCCGCCTCCAGCGCTTGCTGTTCGCGCAGCTGGGCTGCGTTGGGCTCGCTTTGCATGTCTTCCAGCGTTGCCAGCCGGGCGTCCAGTTCATCGCGCTCTGGAACACCCTCAATTTCAAGCGCCATGGCGCTCATGGACACCCCGGCCACTAGCCAGCATAAAAGCAGACAGATCAACCCGCTTACACGTCTCGACACCAGCGTTTCCTCTTCAAGCAGCAACAGGGTGAGGCCAGGATGGCTGCACTTTGACTGCCAGATTATCTCATCATTGGCTAAAGCATTGTCCGTTGGGCCACCGCTAAGCGCAATCATCAAAATCTTGATTAAATGTTTGAAGACTTCAGCAGGCAGAAGATGGCAAAAAGCGCTAACATGGATTTTTTGTTCAATGAGTTATTACCATGTTCATTCGACATCGATGGTTATTGTGCCTGCTTCCCATCACCGTATTAAGTGTTTCGCTTCCCGGTGCGCAAACATTGGCGCAACCTACTAACCGGGCTGAAATTGAGGCGCGTATCCAGGCCCTGAACAGCGAGCTGGAAGTCCTCCAGCAGGAGCTTGAAACCTGGCCCGACACCTCCGCCCCAAACGTTGAAGACAATGACTTTGAGGATAATATATTCGCAGGTTCTGCCATCTTGCAGCCGCGCCTGCTACCCCAGGCAATCGCCATTGAAGACCTGAATGAACGACGCGACCTGGAACAGGCTTCCAACCGCAATCCTTTTGCAATCACGACCCATCGCACCAATTATCTTTTGCCAGTCAGCTACAACAGTGAGCCTAACCGTGAAAGTTTTGCGCAAATTGATCCAGACGATGCACCGAACAACACAGAGCTTAAATTTCAGCTAAGTGTCAAGGTCGGCCTTGCCACCGGGTTATTTGCCAACTACGGGGATCTTTACTTTGGTTATTCTCAGCGTAGCTGGTGGCAAGCTTATAATACGGAAGCATCATCACCTTTCCGCGAAACCAATTACGAACCGGAACTGTTTGTCGATTTTGATAACGCCTGGGAAGTGTTCGGATGGGTGAATACCCGCAACCGCATTTCTGCCAACCATGAATCCAACGGGCGCTCGGGCGAACTGTCACGTAGCTGGAACAGACTCTATGCCGAAAGTACCTTTCAGCGTGGCGACTGGGCGTTTGTTGTTGCCCCTCACTGGCGCGTGCCTGAAGCAGGCAGTGAAGACGACAACCCGGACATACAACGCTATATGGGCTACGGTGACCTGCGCCTGGCCAAACGCCTGAACAACGACCAGGAAGTGATTGCCCAGTGGCGCGGCAACCCGGGAGCGGGAAATCATGGCACTCAGATTGACTATAGTTGGCCAGTCTTCAACAGTCTACGAGCCCATGTCCAGTACTACTACGGATACGGTGAAAGCCTGATTGATTACGACCATCGCGTGCACCGTTTAAGTCTTGGTTTCAGTCTGAACCCACTATTCACCCCCAGCGGGCTGAACCGATAAGCCACTGGGTTGTCACATTTAATGAAGGTGCTATCCTGAAGCCATCAGGTAAAGCTACTTTCATTAACCTACAGGAATATTTTTATGAGCCAGCATTCGCCCAAATACGCTGATCAGACCGAACAGCTGAAAGCTGACCTGCGCCACCTTACTGACACCGTTGAAGAGCTGGTTAACGCCACCTCTGAAGATGCTAGCTCGGAAATGCGTGATCTGCGCAGCCGCGCCGAACGTAGTCTCAAAGACACCCGGGCACGTCTTGAAGCACGTGGCGAGCAACTCTATACCGGCACCCGTGACGTACTTACCGACCAAGCCGACAGCTGCGACCGCTATGTGCGTGAAAACCCATGGGCCAGCATTGGCATCGGCGCTGCAGCCGGTTTGCTGGTAGGTCTGATGCTCGGACGTAAATAAATGTCCTCAGGGCCAGCCCAACGTACCCTGGATGCCGCCAGACGCCTGTTAAAAACGCTTCTCGCCAATGGCGAGACGCGTTTGCGTCTGGCGGTACTGGAACTTGAGGAAGAACGTGCGCGCCTGCTCAGTTTGATGCTACTGGTAGGGGCAAGCCTGGTACTTTTACTGCTGGGTATTGCAACACTGACCGCGCTGGTGGTAATAATTTTCTGGGATAGCTATCGGATTGCAGCCATTGCTATCAGCGCAGGCGTCTTGATCGTCACAAGCCTACTGCTTGCCTTGATTGCGATGCGTAAAGCAAGGCGACATACGTTATTAAAGGAAACCTTGAAACAATTTGCCACTGATCGCGCCCTGCTGGAGCTTGAAAAGGATGCCAACGCCGAACACAAGCGCTGAAAAAAAGCAGAATTATCAGCCGTCACAGCACGAGCGTAAACAGGCGCTACTGCAGACACTCGAACAACAGCGTATCGATATCATGGTGGACAGTTTGCGCCTTAACCGAGCTGCTGCACCCGTTGATGCTGCCTGGCAACAGCTGGTTCGTTTCAGAAAGCCGCTGTATCTGCTGGGCGGCCTTGTTGCCTGGAAGCTGGCACGCAAACCGGGCCGTCTGATACAGCTGGGCAGAAAAGCCGTTGGAGGATACGCGGTTGCCAAAAGAATAGGCCAGTTCATACGCTGAAAGCCTGCTCGACATGACCTGTCAGACTCTCACGTTCTTTGCTTAACACGCCTGCCCACAGGCAACGCCGCTGGCCCACGCCCACTGGAAGTTGTATCCCCCCAGTTCCCCGGTGACATCCAGCACTTCACCAATAAAGCGCAACTGCGGCAACTCTTTGACGCTGAAATCCCGCGATGAAATATGCTGGGTGGATACGCCACCCAGCGTCACTTCGGCGGTTCGCCAACCCTCGGTCGCGGTAGGCTTGAGCTGCCAATCGTTAAGCCGTTGTGCCCACTCATCCAGCTGGACATTGCTGTACTGGGCAAGCGGCGTTTCGTCAGCATCATCGCCATACCATTCGGTTAACGCCTGGGCAACACGCTTGGGAAAACGCTCCCCCAGCCAGGTCTGCAGTTTGCGTTTGGGCGTCTGCTCGCGGGCTGAGCGCAGGCTGGTGGCAACGTCCTCGTCAGGCAGCAGGTTAATGCGCAGCGCTTCGCCGGACTGCCAGAGCGACGAAATCTGCAGCATGGCTGGCCCCGAAATACCGCGATGGGTAAACAGCATCGGCTCTTTGAAATAACCGCCGCCGCATTCCACGGCCACCTCCAGACTGACACCAGAAAGCGCTGCACAGCGGGTTTTCCAGGGTTCACCCAAAGTAAAAGGCACCAGCGCTGGCCGGGTGGGAAGCACCTCGAGGCCGAATTGACGAGCAATCTCATAGCCAAAACCCGTCGCGCCCATGGTTGGAATCGACAAACCTCCAGTGGCGACCACAACCACACCGGCCTCGATACGCCCCAGGGAGGTATCCAGGCAGATGCCCTCCCCTTGACGCTCTAGCCGATGGATCTGGGTTTTAAGCTGGAGATCCACCCCGGCCCATTGCGCTTCGGTTAACAGCAACTGGACGATATCCTTGGCAGAAGAAGCACAAAACAGCTGTCCCGGTGTTTTTTCAACATAGTCAACACCGTGGCGCTCTACCAGCTCGACAAAATGTTCCGGCCGGTAACGCTTTAGGGCGGAAATACTGAAATAAGGATTTTGCGAGTAGAAATGCTGTGGTGTGGTGGCCAGATTGGTAAAGTTGCAGCGCCCACCACCGGACATAAGGATTTTCTTGCCCGCTTTATTGGCGTGGTCCAGCAGTGCCACTCGCCGACCGGCATAACCTGCCTGAGCAGCGCACATCAAACCTGCCGCACCGGCACCGATAACGACAACATCGTAGGTCATGGCAACATGGCCCATGGTCAGCCTTCCCATTGGTTAAGGGGTAAAAAGCAGATTTGATAGCCAGCTCAACGGCTGACTGATATTTGGCGGCTAGCCTACCAGTTGGCTTGGAATCTCACCAGCGTCAGACTGCGCAATAGCCGAACGACACCCTGACCTGATGAATAGATAGGGGAAGTCGAAAAAACGGCTAAAATGTACATCAATCCGTAAATGGTATAACTTATGTACAATATATTCTTTTTTTGATGTGTACATCACCTCAAGTGATCACTCGCACACAGCGAAAGCGCTTTATTATCAATATTTAACTTTATTACCCAGGGTGCCATGACGATTATGACGTGTTTTCCATTCCAGCCCAGATGGCGGCTTATCGGTAAATCGCCTTCACTGGCATCGCGAACCAAGGCGCTATGCATTTCCTTGTTGGCCCTGACATTCATGAGTATTCAGACCACCTGGGCGCAGCAGCCACCGCCACCGGTTATTGCCGCCAGGGTCGCCGTGACGGATTGGTCCGACCCGATCAAGGCGCTCGGTACCCTGGAAGCCGATGAAAGCATTACCCTGTCTGCAACAGTGACCGATACCATTACGCAGATCAATTTCAGCGATGGCGAACTGGTAGAAGCCGGTCAGCTATTGATTCAGCTCAACGATAACGAAGAACAGGCGCAGCTCAGGGCAGCCAGAGCCTTGCAGGATGAGCGACGCAATGCCCTTAATCGCGTCACCCAGCTGCAGGAACGTAACCTGTCTGCCCGTGCCGATGTGGAGGACAACCAGGCACGCCTGCGTCAGGCGTCCGCTGAAGCAGATGCTCTGGAAGCGCGCTTGACCAACTACCGGCTGACTGCCCCCTTTGACGGGCGCGTCGGGTTCAGGGACATCAGCCTGGGTGCCCTGGTCACGCCCGGCATGTCACTGGTTACCCTGGATAAGTTGGATATCATGCAGCTCGATTTCAACCTCCCTGAGGTCTACCTGGGTCAGCTGGAAGCCGGTTTGTCGCTGACCGCCACCAGCGCCGCTTACCCTGATGACGAATTTAACGGTGAAGTGGCCACCATCGGCACCCGGGTTGACCCGGTATCGCGCAGTGTAACTGTGCGCGCCGAAGTCGATAACCCTTCTCTACATTTACGCCCCGGCATGCTGATGCAGGTCACCCTGGCCCCGACTGCCCGGGAAGCCCTGGTGATTCCTGAATCTGCCATTGTCCCGGAAGGTCAGAATCACTTTGTCTGGCAGCTGGATGAAGAAGATAGCAACCGGGTCAGCTGGCAGGAAGTCGAGATCGGCTCACGGCGCGAAGGCGAAGTCGAGATCATCAGCGGGCTGGACGGCGGTGATCTGGTCGTCGCCCACGGCACAGAGCGAGTGCGTGAAGGTCAGCAGCCCGAGCTTCTGGGCATCATGGATGACAGCACCAGCATTGCTGAACTGCTGCGCCGTGAGGAGTCGCGCTAATGGTTATTTCTGACCTCTCTGTCCAGCGGCCGGTACTGGCCACCGTACTGGCGGCACTGATTGTCGCCTTTGGCCTGCTGGCCCTGGAGCGCCTGCCGCTACAGGAATATCCGTCCATTGATCCGCCGGTGGTGGGCATTGATACCCGCTACCCGGGCGCTTCGGCCAGTATTGTCGAGACGCGCATCACCCAACTGCTGGAAGACCGTATTTCCGGGGTGGAAGGCATTGAGGTCATTTCCTCAAGCAGCGAGGACGGCCGCTCAAGCATTAACGTTGAATTCAGCCTTGATATGGATATCGATGCCGCTGCCAATGATATCCGCGACCGGATTTCCGGCTCACTGGATAACCTCCCTGAAGAAGCCGACCCACCGGAAGTTCAGAAAGCTGACTCAAGCTCTGATGTGGTGCTGTGGATGAGCCTCTCAGGTGAGAACTACAGCATGGCGGAGCTGACCGATTACGCCGACCGCTATCTGGTGGACAGCCTGTCAGTTCTCCCCGGGGTATCTCAGGTACGCGTGGGTGGAGGGCGAGAATATGCCATGCGGGTCTGGCTGGATGCCGATGCCCTATCGGCTCGCGAGCTCACCGTGGGCGATGTGGAACAGGTTCTGCGGGAGGAAAACGTAGAGCTACCCGGCGGTGCAGTGGAATCTCAGGAGCGCCAGTTTATTGTCCGCCTGCCACGTAACTTCAGCACCCCAGAAGACTTTCGTTCTCTGGTACTGGCAGAAAGCGACAGCGGCTACCTGATTCGACTGGATGACGTGGCGCGGGTGGAAATCGGCTCGGTAGAGGAAAGGACCATCTTTCGCGGTAACGGCACGCCGCTGGTCGGGCTCGGGCTGATGAAGCAGTCAACCGCCAATGTGCTGGAAATTTCCCAGGGTGCCCAGGCTGAAATGGAACGTCTTCAGACCACCCTGCCGGATGACATGTCACTCAGCCTGAACTTCGATGCATCGGTGTTTGTATCCGGTGCCATCAAGGAGGTGATGATCACCCTGTTTGTGTCCATGGGATTGGTGGTGATCGTGATCTTTGCCTTTCTGGGCAATATCCGCACCACCTTTATCCCCGCAATCACGGTTCCCATTGCCTTGATAGGCACCTTTGCCGCCCTGGCAGTCATGGGATTCACTATCAACCTGCTGACCCTGCTCGCCCTGGTACTGGCCATCGGCCTGATCGTTGATGATGCCATTGTAGTACTGGAAAATATCCATCGACGCATGCAGGAATATGGTGAAACCCCTCTGGTTGCCGCCTTTCGCGGTTCACGCCAGATTGCTTTTGCAGTAGTGGCGACGACTCTGGTACTGATAGCCGTCTTTGTGCCTTTAAGCTTCCTGCAGGGAGACATTGGCCGCCTGTTCTCGGAATTCGCCCTCACCCTGGCCGCCGCCGTGGCGCTATCCAGCGTGCTGGCGCTGACCCTGACGCCGATGATGGCGTCGAAAATCCTCAGCGCCGATATGCACGAAGGCCCTATTGCCAGAGCCATTCACGCGACCCTGGATGCAGCACGCCGCACCTATCGGCGTATGCTGACGGGCGTATTAACTCTGCGCTGGCTGGTGGTCGTGGCTTTTTTTGCGCTGGTGGGCGCCATGCTATGGCTCAACGAGCAGCTGCCCAATGAATATACCCCTCAGGAGGATCGTGGTAACTTTTTTGTCATCGTTAATGGTCCACCTGGCGCGACCTATTCCTATATGCTCGATTACATGGATGAAATCGAAGCGCGCATGCTACCCATGCTGGACGATGGCGAGGTCGAACGGGTGCTGGTGCGGGCACCCCGCGGCTGGGGCAATATTGAAAACTTCAATGGCGGTTTCGTCATCGTCAACCTCGCCGATTGGGATGAGCGGCGTAGCGCCTGGCCCATCATGCAGGAGGTCCGTGAATCGCTGAATGATTTACCCGGTATCAGAGCTTTCCCGGTGATGCGACAGGGCTTTGGCGGCAGAACGGAAAAGCCGGTCCAGTTTGTACTCGGTGGCGGCACCTATGAGCAGCTTGCCGAGTGGCGCGACACCCTGGTTGAGCATATTGAAGGCGACAACCCAAAACTGACCAGGATTGACAGCGATTTCGAGGAAAACCAGCCTCAGCTCAGGGTAGATATCGACTATACACGGGCAGCTGCGCTGGGCGTCACTATCACCGAAATTGGTCGCACCCTGGAAACCCTGCTGGGCGGACGCAGCGTTACCCGCTATGTGGATGACGGCCAGGAATATGATGTGATTCTTGAAGCTGAAAGTGGTGCCAATCCAAGTCCTCGTTCGCTGGAAAATATCCGGGTACGCTCAGCGCGTTCCGGAGAGCTGATTCCGCTTGCCAGCCTGGTCACCCTGACCGACTTTGCCGGTCCCAGTAACCTCAACCGCTTTAACCGATTGCGCGCCGTTACCATTGAAGCCGATCTGGTGGATGGCTACCCGCTGGGTGAAGCGCTGGAATACCTTAACGGTGCCGTCAATGAGGTACTGCCTGCCGAGGCTCAGACAGATGTCAAAGGGGCTTCCCGGGATTATCAGGAAGCCAGTGGTGCGACAACCTTCCTGCTTGCCCTGGGCGTACTGGTCGTCTTCCTGGTACTCGCCGGGCAGTTTGAAAGCTTCGTCCACCCTTTCGTGATCATGCTGACAGTTCCACTGGCGATTAGCGGGGCGCTGTTTGCCCTATACCTCACCGGACAGTCGCTGAACATCTATAGCCAGGTAGGGCTGGTCATGCTGATTGGTCTTGCGGCCAAAAATGGCATCCTGATTGTGGAATTCACCAATCAGTTGCGCGACCAGGGCTTTGAATTCAGAGACGCGCTGGTTGACGCCTCCACCACGCGTCTGCGGCCGATACTGATGACCGCCATCACCACCATGGCGGGCGCCATACCGCTGATTATTTCTACCGGCCCAGGGGCTGAATCCCGCCTGGTCATCGGTACTGTCATTATGGCGGGAGTCGGCGCGGCCACCCTGTTCACCCTCTTTGTGGTGCCAGTTGCCTATGACCTGCTGGCGCGTCGCACCGGTTCACCCAAGGCCATCAGCCAACAGCTGGAGCGTGAACTGGCCAGCTCACAGGAAGGGAATCATTAACATGCCATAAGCAAAACACCGCCCCACTTTTCAGTGGGGCGGTGTTTTCAGAGGGTCGTAACAGGGTCTAGACTAGCAGTCGCCGAGGCGCTCACCTTCGATGCGCGTATTCATGGTCATGGCGCCCATGGGAGACTCGGTCACGATATCCACGTCGCCCTCGATCTGTTCGCCCATAAAGCGCATTTCACCCTCGATGGTGGCTTCTCCACCATCGGCACGGCAAATCATACTGTAGGACAAACCGTCGGCGTTCATGGTCTGGTCAAGCAACTCACAACCTTCCTCTTCTTCAATAAAACCGAAATCAGCGCTATCAAGCTCTTCCTGGCTGATGCATTGGCGCTCGGTATTGGTCTGATCAGGAATATCAACGTCTGCGGTCACCTCAGTCACGCTGACAAATTCCCATTCACCCGGCATCACGTTGGGAGATTCCGCCTGAGCTGCCAGGGGAAGCGTTAAAGCTGCTGTAGCCAAAAAGATACGAAAAGACATGTTATCCTCACTGTGTTGGATGATGTTAGCAAATGATCGTAACCGATTCAGCGCCAGGATGCGCCCCCTCCATCATCGTTGACTATACTTCCACCCAAGCCTGTCTCAACTGTCCAAGGAGTCCTTATGGTCGATGATGCGCTAATCTCGTATGAGATTGACTGCCCTTACTGCGCCACCCCCATGACGCTTTTGATTGATGCCTCTCAAGGCAGCCACACCACCTGGGAAGACTGCCAACGCTGCTGTGCGCCTATCCAGCTGGAAGTAACCGTATCCCCGGTGTCCGGCGAGCTCGAGCATATACGCTACGGGCGCGATGACGACGTGCTTTAATCGCGCGGAATTACTGACTCTCAGCTTCCTGAAGCGCCAGACGACGTTTTTTCTCCTTGCGATGCATCAAAAACCAGGCAATCAGGGTCGCCACCGCCACCACCAGGATGATCAAGGTGGCCAGAGCATTGATTTTCGGGGATACCCCCATACGTACAGATGAAAACACCACCATGGGCAGGGTATTGGCACCCGGGCCAGACACAAAACTGGCAATCACCAGGTCATCCAGAGACAGGGTAAACGCCAGCAGCCAGCCCGCTGCCAGGGCAGGTGAAATGACTGGCAGAGTAACGGTAAAAAAGGTTTTCAGCGGCGGCGAACCCAGGTCCATCGCCGCTTCTTCAATCGAACGATCAATTTCACGTAGCCGGGCCGCTACCACTACGGCCACATAGGCGCTACAGAAGGTTGTATGAGCGATCCAGATGGTCGCCATTCCACGATCCGTTGGCCAACCAATCAGTTGGGCCATCTGCACAAACAGCAGCAACAGCGAAAGCCCGGTGATCACTTCAGGCATCACCAGAGGCGCGGTTACCATGCTGGAAAGCGCTGTCTTACCGCGAAACTTGCCAAAGCGCGTCATTACAAAGGCCGCGACCGTTCCCAGACACACCGCCATGCTGGCGGCCATAAAAGCAATCCGCAGGCTTGTCCACACTGCCGAAAGAATCTGCCTGTCAGCAAACAGCTCGCCATACCACTTGGGTGAAAACCTTGACCAGACGGTCACCAGCTGGGATTCATTGAATGAATACACCACCAGCACTCCCATGGGCAGGTACAGAAAAAGCAAACCAATCACCAGCATGACAGTGGTAAAGTCCGGGCGTTTATGAAACAGCCTCATTTTTCCAACTCCCGGGACTGATAGCGATGAAACATGACAATCGGGATCAACAGCAGCAACAGCATCACCATCGCCAGGGCTGAAGCAACGGGCCAATCACGGTTGAGGAAGAATTCTTCCCACAGCACCTTGCCGATCATCAGCGTATCCGGCCCGCCCAAAAGCTCAGGAATCACAAACTCTCCCACTGCCGGAATGAATACCAGCATGGAACCAGCAATAATACCACCGGCTGAAAGCGGCAGCGTGATCTTGATAAAGGTGTTGAATTTGCGCGATCCCAGATCTGAGGCGGCTTCCAGCAACGCATTGTCCAGCCGGGCAAGGTGGGCATAAAGCGGCAATACCATAAACGGCAGATAGGCATAGACGATACCAATAATCACGGCCAGTTGGGTATTCATCATTTGCAGTGGGGTTTCGATGAGGCCCGTCCATAGCAGGGTGTTATTGATCAGGCCTGAGTTACTCAAGATACCCATCCAGGCATATACCCGGATCAGAAAAGACGTCCAGGAAGGCAGCATGACCAGCAGCAGCAGAATCAACTGCCAGCGCGCGGAAGCACGTGCCATGGCATAGGCCATGGGGTAACCCAGCAGCAGACACGCCAGGGTGGCCACAAAGGCTGTCTTGATCGAGCCCCAGTAGGCAGCGATATAAAGTGAGTCACTGAGCAGAAAAAGATAATTGCCCAGATTGAGGAAAACCTGCAGCGTCTGATCGGCATATTCGACCAGCGGGCCATAGGGTGGAATACTGATCGCCGCTTCGGAAAGGCTGATTTTCAACACCAGTGCGAAGGGCATCAGAAAGAACAGTGTCAACCACACAAGCGGCAGCGCAATGACCGCACGACGCCCCAGTTTTAACCGCTTGAGCCAGATTTTGATTGGCTGCATGCTGTTACCCCTCTCTAGCGGTTCAACACAATCGGGCTATGGTCTTCCCAATAGACGTAGACAGCGTCTTCCCAGGTAGGACGATCACCGCGACGCCTGGTATTGGCCATACTGACCTTGATCAGCTGGCCCAGATGAGTACGGATGTAATACAGCGAAAAACCGCCCAGGTAGGCAATATCTTCCACCACACCCTGTTCCCAGTTGTAGTCACCTTCGGGCTTGTCCCGGGTCAGCCAGATTTTCTCTGGCCGCAGCGCTGCCCACACCCGTAGATTGTCTGCCTGAGTGGTAATCCCGTGGTCGATATATACAGGCCGTTCAAGCACGGGTGAGTTGATTCGGCAATGGTCAGCCGCATCCATGGCAATCTCACCTTCGAACATATTCACTGTGCCGACAAACTCCGCGACCATACGACTGGCCGGGCTTTCGTAGATATCCACCGGCGAACCCACCTGCTCTATCCAGCCATCGCTCATGATCGCCACGCGATCCGCCATGGTCATGGCTTCTTCCTGGTCGTGGGTGACCATGATGCAGGTCACCCCGACCTGCTCGATGATTTCCACCACTTCCAGCTGCATTTCAGTACGCAGCTTTTTATCCAGCGCCCCCATGGGTTCATCCAGCAACAATAGCTTGGGGCGCTTGGCCAACGAACGCGCCAGTGCCACCCGTTGGCGCTGACCGCCAGAAAGCTGATGAGGTTTGCGCTTGGCCAGGCGCTCCATATGTACCAGTTTGAGCATGTTCGCTACCCGCTCATCCACTTCCTCTTTGGGCAAACGGTCCTGCTTCAGGCCAAAGGCAATATTCTGGGCAACGCTGAGATGCGGAAACAATGCATAGGACTGGAACATCATGTTGATCGGGCGCTTGTGCGGCGGCATCTGGGTAATATCCGTGCCATCCAGCACAATACGCCCTTCACTGGGTGCCTCAAACCCGGCCAGCATCCGCAGCAGAGTCGATTTGCCCGACCCGGAGCCCCCCAGCAAGGCAAATATCTCACCGCGTTTAACCTGCAGACTGACATCATCCACCGCCACAGCGTCATCAAAGCGCTTGCTGAGCCGATTGACCTTGAGGACGATATCTTCACGAAAGCGCGGCGCTTTGCCCGGCGCACGCTGGACGGCTGGATAAGGGTTCGTTAACCCTGCACTTGCGTCTGGCAAGGGTGTTGTGGCCATGCCTATTCCCCCAATCATGCCATCCCGGCCAGGCCCGCATGGCACTCAAACTGAAAGCGGGCTTTTCAGCCCGCCGCGATCGACATCAGAGATAACAGCACCCAGGAAACAAATATCCGAGGTGACGCATGACAGATTAACGCCCGGATTTCACCCGGTTCCAGATACGCGTACGCGCGCGCTGGACATCCTGCGGTTTTTCAGCAATGACATACAGGTTTTCCATCACCTCGTCGCTGGGGTAAATCGCACGGTCGTTGAGAATCTCTTCAGGCAGGAATTCATCCGCTGCCGCATTGGGGTTGGCATAGCGGACATATTCGGTAATTTCAGCGGCAATCTCGGGTTCAAGAATAAAGTTGATAAAGGCGTGGGCATTGTCAGGATTGGGCGCATCCGCTGGCACCGCCATCATATCGAACCAGAGCTCGGCGCCTTCCCTGGGAATAGAGTAGGCAATAGTAAAGTCACGGCCGGCCTCTTCGGCGCGATCCGCCGCCTGGAAAACATCGCCGGAATAACCGGCAGCCACGCAGATATTGCCGTTTGCCAGGTCAGATACATAGCGCGAAGAATGGAAGTAGGTCATGTTGTCACGCACGGAAGCAATCAGGTCTCCCGCTGCCTGCAGGTCGTCCATGTCATTGCTGTGCGGGTCAAGACCCAGGTAGGCAAGCGCCGGTGTGAGCATTTCAGAGCCTGAATCCAGCATGGAAAGTCCACAGCCTGCCTCGGCCAACTGGGTGGTCATATCGGCATCGAACAACAGTGCCCAGCTATCCAGCGGCGCATCGTCGCCAAGAATCTCGGTCACCCGATCCCGGTTATAGCCAATCCCGTTGGTGCCCCACATGTACGGCACCGAGTAGCGGCTGCCTTCATCGACCACATCAAGGTTCTGCAACAGCTGACTATCAAGATTGTCCAGGTTGGGCAGCTTGTCGTGATCCAGTTCCTGATAGACGCCTGCCTTGATCTGACGGGTCAGGAAGTAGGTAGAGGGAACCACGACGTCATAGCCCGAGCGCCCTGACAGCAGGGCAGCATCCAGCACTTCGTTACTGTCAAACACGTCGTAGACAACGTCGATACCGGTCTGCTCGGTAAATTTATCCAATGTTTCCGGGGCAATGTAGTCTGACCAGTTGTACACCCGTACTTCATTGGCCTGGGCGGTGGCTGCCGCTGTGGCCAAGGTGGCGGCCACAACGGCTGCGGAAAGTTTGTGTAGATTACCCATTAAGACATCTCCTCTTGTGTCTCTTGTGTTCCGTAATGACCGGCAGATTCTGCGATGCTCTTATCCCTATCGCAAGTTTATGGCCAAAAATTCTCATGTTGGATACGTCAGGCAGACATGCTCAACGATTGCCACATGCCAGACAGGCTGGGTCACGCGGCACCTGAAAATGACGCCATTGGCCGCTCAGGCCATCAAAAGTGGCCAGGCCTTGGTGGGCACGGCCCGCGCCACTCAACAGTTTGAACGCTTCCACCGCCTGAAAGCAGCCGATCAGCCCGACCAGAGGTGCCATCACGCCGCTTTCGGCACAGGAAAGTGCTTCATCACCGCTGCCGTCATCCGGGTAAAGGCAGGCATAGCAGGGGCTATTGGGCAAACGTGGGTCAAACACCGCCAACTGGCCGGAAAAACGGATAGCCGCACCAGAAACAAGCGGCACACCGGCTGCCATGCAGGCAGCATTGATCGCGTAGCGGCTGGAAAAACGGTCAGTGCAGTCCAGCACCACATCGGTTGAGGCGACCAATGCCGCCAACTGCTGCCTGTCAGCATGTTCTTCCAGCGCCACAATCTGGCAGCCGGGGTTGACTGCCTGGGCACTTTGCGCCGCTGAAACCGCCTTGTTGCGCCCCAGATCTTTCTGCTGATGGGCAATCTGACGCTGCAGGTTGGAAAGTTCAACCACATCCGCGTCAACTATCGTCAAGCTGCCGACCCCTGACGCGGCCAGGTAGAGCGCAACGGGCGAGCCCAGTCCACCGGCACCGATAATTAGCGCATGGGCGTCATTCAACCGCTGCTGACCAACGACATCCACTTCCGGCAGCATGATCTGGCGGCTGTAACGTAATAGGGCCTGGTCATCCATCATCCTGGCGAACTCCTCTCCACGGGGCATCAATTCTCGACAGCGTATCAAGGCTTGTCATCAAGCTCCTCAAGCTCGGGTATATGCAGGCTGAAGCTTTCTTTGACTTCTTCCATCACCACATAGCTCTTGGATTCCTTCACGCCCGGCAAGGTCAACACCACGTCGCCCAGCAGCTGACGATAAGCCGACATTTCCGGAATGCGACATTTCAGGATGTAGTCAAACTGACCGGATACCAGGTGGCATTCCTGAATCTGCGGAAGCTGCTCAACGGCGCGCCGAAATTCGTCAAACACTGCCGGAGACTGGGTTTCCAGGCTGATTTCAACAAACACCAGCAGATTAGCTTTCAGTGCCTGGGGGTCAAGCAGGGCCTGATAGCCACGAATAATTCCTGAGCGCTCAAGGCGCTTGACCCTCTCCAGGCAAGGCGTGGTGGAAAGGCCGACTTCAGCGGCCAGATCAACATAAGAAATGCGCGCGTTTTCCTGTAGGCAGCGCAAAATCTTGAGGTCAATACGGTCCAGCGTTCTGTTTTTTGATTTCATGGCAAGATCCAATAAAGGCATCACGGCGATGTCATAAAGCAACCAAGCGTAACCCGTTCCTGGCCTGCCAGGTCACACAGGCTTTCAACGTTTTCATAACCGGCACTTATGAATGCCTGACGCACGGCAGCTGCCTGGGTATAGCCATGCTCCAGCAGCAGATAGCCTTCCGAGTGCAGAAACCCTTGTGCAGATTTGATCAGATGGTGAAGGTCGGCCATGCCCTGCTCAGCCGCCACCAGCGCTGAGCGCGGCTCGAAACGCACATCGCCCTGCTCAAGATGAGGGTCGTTTTCGGCAATATAGGGAGGGTTGGCTACAATCAGATCAAAGCGGGCAGGTGCTGCGGTGCTGGCCAGTGCAGTAAACCAGTGACTATACACAAAGGTAGCGTTGGCGATACCCAGCCGTCGGGCATTGCCTTCGGCCAGTTCAACCGCCTCACGGCGGAAATCCACGCCTACCACTTCCCAGCCGGGGCGCTCACTGGCAAATGCCAGTGCAATGGCGCCGGTGCCGGTGCCCATATCCAACAGCACGCCTGACCCATGAGGCGCACGCTGCAAGGCAGCCTCTACCAGGGTCTCGGTATCCGGGCGGGGAATCAGCGTCTGGCGGGAAGTTGCCAGCGCAAGCCCCCAGAACTCACGTTCTCCAGTCAGATAAGCGATAGGCTGACCTTGTGCACGAGCAGCGACCAAGGCCGCAAAACGCCCCTGAACCCAGGTATCACACGTTTGATCTCCCCAGGTGTACAGCCAGGTTCGATCACGCCCCAGGCAATGGGCCAATAGCACTTCGGCGTCCAGACGTGGCGAAGCGGACCCTGCAACGCTCAGTCGCAGGTTTGCCTCAATCAGCAGTGCATCCAGGGTCATTCGCCGCCCTGTAGGGCCGAGAGCTGTTCAGCCTGGTATTCATGAATCAAGGGGTTAATCACATCATCGAGCTGCTCGCCGCTGATCACTTCGTTCAATTTATAAAGCGTTAGGTTAATACGGTGGTCGGTAATCCGCCCCTGAGGATAGTTATAGGTGCGGATACGTTCACTGCGGTCGCCAGAACCAACCAGTGAACGGCGCTCATCGGCCTGGGACTGGCGCTGAGCATCCTCGGCGCTCTGCTTGAGCCGCGCGGCCAGAAGTGACATGGCCTTGGCACGGTTCTTGTGCTGGCTGCGTTCTTCCTGGCACTCCACCACAACGCCGGTGGGCAGGTGGGTAATACGAATGGCCGAATCCGTGGTGTTAACGTGCTGCCCACCTGCCCCACTGGAACGGAAGGTATCCACACGCAAATCGGCTGAATTGATATTGATATCGCCGACATCATCCACTTCCGGCATGACCGCCACGGTGCAGGCTGAGGTGTGAATACGCCCCTGGGATTCGGTGGCAGGTACCCGTTGCACCCGGTGCGCGCCAGACTCAAACTTCAGGTAAGCGTAAACACTATCGCCCTTGATACGCGAAATGATTTCCTTATAGCCACCCATTTCACCGTGACTGGCGCTGATAACTTCGACCTTCCAGCCGCGTTTTTCAGCATAGCGGGAATACATCCGAAACAGGTCGCCGGCAAATAGCGCGGCTTCATCGCCCCCGGTGCCTGCGCGGATCTCCAGAAACACGCCGCGGCCATCATCCGGGTCTTTGGGAACCAGCAGGCGCTTGAGTTCAACCTCAAGTGCCTCCAACTTGTCACGGCCTTCATACAGCTCCATTTCCGCGAGCTCACGCATATCAGCGTCGCTGTCGCGCATCAGCTGTTCGGCAGCATCGATATCACCTTCGATATCACGATAGCGCTGCCAATGAGACACCAGAGCTTCAAGCTCGGAAAACTCACGCGAATAATCGCGAAAGCGCTGCTGATCATGAATCACATCAGGCTCTGATAACAGCAGCGACAGCTCTTCAAAACGTTCTACAAAACTATCCAGACGTTGGCGCAGCGACTCTTTCATGCGGGTGAATTATCCTTCTGGCGACGCTTGGCGGCAGGTGGGGTTTCAAAAGCGGCTTTGGCCGGCAGCAATAATCTCGGTGCCGCGGCCAACAGTGCATGTTCCTCAACGGAGGCAGCATCACGGATTGACTGGGTTGGCTGGTGCATCAGGCGATTGGCCAGCTGATGGGCCAGACGCTCGACCACGGAAGCAGGGTCTTCACCTCGGGCCAGGCGCTCCAGCGCCTGATCCCGTGACATATCACGAAGAGACTCTCCGTGCTGGCGGTACTCACGAATCAGGTGGCCGCCAAGGCGCACCCGGCGTTCATGTTGCCAGCTGCTGACGCCGTGCTCAATCAGTGATTCGGCCTGGTCTGCCGCCACCTGACGATGGCGACGATTCTCTTCAATCACTTCTTCCAGATCATCCACGGTGTACAGAAATACATCCGAGAGTTCACCCACTTCCGGCTCGATATCCCGCGGCACAGCAATATCCACCATGAATACCGGACGATGGCGGCGTTTCTTCAGGGCGCGCTCCATCATGCCCTTGCCCACAATAGGCAGGGGGGCAGCGGTGGAGGAAATCACAATATCGGCGTGTTCCAGCGCATCAGGAATTTCCGATAACGTAATGGCGTTGCCTCCAAGAGCAGCAGAAATCCCCTCGGCCCGCTCGCGGGTGCGGTTGGCAACGGTCAGCTGACGCACCCCGGCTTCACTCAAGTGGCGCGCCACCAGTTCAATGGTTTCACCGGCACCGATCAGAAGTGCACGTGAGCGGCTGAAATCATCAAAGATGCGACTGGCCATGCTCACCGCGGCATAGGCTACCGAGACCGGATTCTTGCCGATGCCGGTTTCAGTGCGCACCTGTTTGGCAACTGCAAAAGTGTGCTGAAACAGGCGCTCAAGTTCGCCTCCCAGCCCACGCCCATCGCGGGCCTGCTGGTAGGCATCCTTGAGCTGACCCAGAATCTGCGGCTCACCCAGCACCATGGAATCCAGCCCCACGGCCACGCGCATCAGATGGCGCGCTGCGTCGCCATCCAGGTAATGGTAGGCGCAGCGCGCCAGTTCATCGACATGCAGGTTGTGAAAGCGTCCTAGCCATTTAAGTACGGTTTGCTCGCCAGCAGCGTCTGTCACGCAGTAGAGCTCGGTGCGATTGCATGTCGACAACACCGCCGCTTCACTGATCTGTGGCAGACTACGCAATTCTTCCAGCGCACGCTCAAGCTGCGCCGGCGTGAAAGCGACCTGCTCGCGCACGGCAACCGTGGCGGTTCGATGATTAATTCCCAAGGCAAGAAGCGTCATGCGTTGTGCGTCTTCGCTAGTGTGTCGGTCTGAAACGTGAGATAGATGCTTGCTGATGCAAATGTTGAGGCAATGATTCTAACACAATCCACCCTCAACAGGCCCATATCACTTTGCCATCTTCCTGCAAGCCGCTATGCTGGACATCCGGCCAACGAATCGAGGGATGCATGCCACGCTCAAGTGCTATTCAATACACCCCATTTTCTGCAATGGCCATTGCTATCATGATGATGCTTGTGCTGGGAGGCTGTCAGCTGGTCGCAAAATCGCCCAGCTCGTCTTCCTTGACGGTGGCCGATGACGATCCATTGCAATACGCACCTCCCGTTACCCGAGGTCTGGATGCCGAGGGTCTGAGCCTGTTGATCGGCGCTGAACTGGCCGCTCAACGCGGAGACTATCAGCGCGCAAGCCAGGGTTACCTGGATGCCACTCAGCGCTACCCCGTTGCCGCCCTGGCCGAACGCGCCACTTTTACCGCGCGTTACAGCGACGTTCCCAACCTACTACTTGACGCAACTCGCCGCTGGCAGGAGCTGGCTCCGGACACCACTGCACCCAACCGTTTGCTGGCCGCTATCACCTTGCAGCAGGGGCAATGGGTTGAAAGCCTTGAACAGCGTCTGGCTATTGCCCGGGCCGGGGAGGAAGCCGACCTGACAGCTCTTGCGGAGTTTGCCATTGCTGAAAATGGGCCTATTTCTGCCCTGCTTGAGCGCCTGCATGCCTATTTGGCCACGCAGGATGTCGCCAGCCTGAAAAGCGACCCCTTGATTGCTGCTGCACTTTTGGAAACAGCCCTGGGCGATACCCAGGCGGCTGAAGCCAAACTGGAAACAGCCAAAGCAAAAGGTGACAGCCGCCGCCCCCTGTGGCTGGCCGTTGCACGCCTGGGGCTTGAAACCCAGGATTACACCAAAGCGCGTCAGGCCGCCCGCCAGGGGCTTGCCGATAATCCGGAAGATGTTCGCTTCATTCTACTGCTGGCTCAGACAGAAATTCGTCTGGGTAATATTGATGCCGCTCAGCAGCAAACCAACCAACTCCTGGAAAACCACCAGGGCGGTGATGAACTGCGCCTGGCACTCGCCCAGCTTTACCTGGATGAGGGCTACCCCGAACCTGCTCAGCAACTGTTGCAACCTTTTATAGGCCAACCGCAAGTCCCCGACCGTACCTATATCCTGCTGGGTGAAATTGCCTTGGTCGAGCAGGAAATTGATAATGCTCTGCTTTATTTTCGCCAGGTTGGTGAAGGTGATGAATTCATCCCTGCCCGCGCCCGCGCGGCCAGCATGTTGATTGACAACCAGCGACTTCTCGATGCCAGGGCCTTTCTGCGCATCGAGCGAATGGCTCATGATCAGTACTACAACAGCCTGTTGATGCTGGAAATACAGTTGCTGGATGAATATGGCCAGACCCAGGAAGCCGACCAGTTGCTTGACCGAGAACTGGCCCGCACACCGGATGACAGCACCTTGTTATATCAACGCGCCATGCGGGCCTGGGAAGCTGGCGACCTGGAGCAGATGGAAGCCGATCTCAAACGTCTGCTGGCCAATGAACCGGACAACGCCAATGCACTGAATGCCTTGGGTTATACGCTGGCAGATGAAAATCTGGATGGACGCCTTGATGAAGCCCAGCGCCTGATTGAACGTGCCTACGAACTGGCGCCCGATGACCCTGCCGTACTGGATAGCATGGGCTGGGTTTACTACCGTCAGGGAGAGCCCCAGCGCGCACTTGACTGGCTAGAGCGCGCTTTTGCAGCCATGCCGGAGCAGGAAATAGCCGCCCATCTGGCTGAAGTACTGCATGAGCTTGGCCGCAGCGAAGAAGCCCGTGAACTAATCGACAACCTGATGCGTCAGACCAGCGAGCATCCTGCTATTGATGAACTGCTGGAGCGGCGGCCCAGCCTGGCACCCTGATATTTACACCACAGGGCTTACACTGCTGGGCTTACCTCGCTGATTTGCCCACACGCTCTCTGCCCACACGCTACTTTTTTGAATGGAGTCAAGATGCCTACCCTCGCTATCCCGCACATCCTGCGCCGCTTTTCACCCAGCGGCTTCACTACCATCATGCTGTCGTTTGCCCTGCTCACTGGTTGCGCCACATCAACACCTGTCGATGATGGCAGCCGCCAGTCCGGCCAATGGGAATCCCAGCAAGCATCACTGGAGGCCCTGGAAACCTGGAAGCTGGCCGGTAAGGCGGGTTTGCGCTCCCCTGAAGAAAACACCAGCGCCAACCTCGACTGGAACCAGTACCCGCATTACTTTCGCCTGCTGGTCAGCGGCCCCTTTGGTGGTGGGCGCACCGTACTTGAAGGCCGCGAAGGACGCTTCAGCCTGACCAACAGCGAAGGACGCTTTGAAGCTGAATCCCCCGAAGCCTTGATGGAAGAGCAGCTTGGCTGGTCGCTGCCCGTCAGCGCCATGCCCTTCTGGGTGCGTGGACTGCCGGATGAAGAGCGCAGTTATCAGCTTGAGACCGACGAACTTGGCTTCCCCAGCCACCTGACCCAAGACGGCTGGACGATTGACTATCGCGACTGGGAACGCGTCGATGATCTCTGGCTGCCCCGCCGCCTGGTCATGGAGTATGACGAGGTGAGAATTACCCTGGTGATCAATCAATGGCAACCGGATAGCCAATAGGGGCCCCAGTATGCAAGTGTCTCCCCCAGCAGCTGCCGCACACACTCTGAGACTCCCAGCCCCGGCCAAGCTTAATCGGCTATTGAATATCGTTGGCCAACGTGCGGATGGCTATCACGAGTTACAAACCCTGTTCCAGCTGATTGACCTGTGCGATACGCTGACTTTCACGCTGCGCCAGGATGGCCAGCTGGTACTGCGCGATGATCTTGCTGATATCGCCAGCGAGGACAATCTGGTGATGCGCGCCGCCCGCCTGTTACAAGACACCATGGGCTGCCCCCTTGGCGCCACCCTGGCCATTGAAAACAAAACACTGCCCATGGGAGGCGGCCTGGGAGGCGGTAGCTCAAACGCCGCCACCACCCTGGTCGGCCTTAACCAGCTGTGGCAACTCGGCCTTTCTCCTGATCAGCTTGCCGAGCTGGGTTTGAGGCTGGGCGCCGATGTGCCGGTCTTCATACATGGCACCAGCGCCTGGGCAGAAGGAGTTGGCGAACGGCTCACCCCGGTCACTCTGGATACGCCCTGGTTTGTGGTCATTCACCCAGGGGTCAGCGTTTCAACGCCTGAGGTGTTCAAGGATCCACAATTGACACGCAACACGCCGCCTATTACCATGGCGCGCGCATTGCAGGGGGGAGCGTCGTCATGGCGCAATGACTGTGAAGCCGTGGTTACTCGGGCTTATCCGCCAATAGCGGCAGCCATCGAGTGGCTTGGGGGCTTCGCAGACACACGTTTGACCGGCACGGGCGCCTGTATTTTTGCCGGTTTTACGCACCAGGCAGAGGCGGCTGATGTTGCCAACAAGGCACTTGAGCATTGGCCCGCCTGGGTAGCCAAAGGGCTGAATCGCTCTCCTCTCCATGTTGCTCTGGGTGACTGAACGCACCCTGTGCTGAATCTGGCACTGATATTGCTGATACTGGTCGAATGATTTCTGGCCAGTCAGGCGGTTCATCCTGCTGGGGTATCGCCAAGTGGTAAGGCACCGGTTTTTGGTATCGGCATTCCCAGGTTCGAATCCTGGTACCCCAGCCAACTCAGCATTAAATGGCGTTCTCTCCCACGAATCTCAACACTGCAAAGGTGGCTGCGCGTGTCAAAATTGATGGTTTTCGCCGGGAACGCCAATCCCGAGCTCGCTCGTAAGGTTGCTGACAGCCTTGACAGCCGCATGGGTAATGCGACGGTAGGTCAATTCAGCGACGGTGAAATCGCGGTTGAAATCAACGAAAACGTGCGCGGTAAGGATGCTTTCATCCTGCAGTCTACCTGTGCACCGACCAATGACAACCTGATGGAAATGTTCCTGATGGTGGATGCCCTGCGCCGCGCCTCGGCAACGCGTATCACGGCAGTAATGCCCTACTTTGGCTATGCCCGCCAGGATCGCCGGGTACGCTCGGCTCGTGTGCCTATTTCCGCCAAGGTAGTGGCTGACATGATGGTCAAGGCGGGCGTGGATCGCGTCATGACCATGGACCTGCACGCCGACCAGATCCAGGGATTCTTCGACGTGCCGGTCGACAATGTCTACGGCTCACCCATCCTGCTTGATGACATCGAACGCCAGAATTACAGCGATCTCGTGGTTGTCTCACCGGATGTAGGCGGCGTTGTACGTGCCCGTGCCATTGCCAAGCAGCTAAATGCTGATCTGGCGATTATTGACAAGCGTCGCCCCCAGGCCAACCAGGCCCAGGTCATGCACATCATTGGCGAAATTGAAGGTCGCACCTGTGTCGTTGTTGACGACATGATTGATACAGCGGGAACGCTGTGCAAAGCCGGTGAGGCCCTTAAAGACCACGGCGCCAAACGCGTGGTCGCCTACGCGACTCACCCCATTCTTTCCGGCCCGGCCGTCGATAACATCGTCAGCTCCGTGCTGGATGAAGTGGTAGTGACCGACACTATCCCGCTTTCAGATATCGCACGCCGCAGTGGGCGCATTCGCCAGCTGAGCGTTGCCGGTCTGATCGCGGAAGCCATTCGTCGGGTGAGTAACGAAGAATCTGTCAGCGCCATGTTCCACTAAATGTGTTCATAGGCGCCTGACATACTCGGCTCTATCCCAGAGCTTCCGGGAACGCTGTCGTCTGGTCGCGGACGGCAGCGTTTCCTTACTTTAACCAAGAGGCAACAAACATGTCCGATTTTATTCTTAACGCCGATATTCGCCACGACCTGGGGAAAGGTGCGAGCCGCCGCCTGCGTCGTGCGAATCAGCAGGTTCCTGCCGTTGTATACGGTGGCACTCAGGAGCCACAGTCGATTTCCGTTGAAAAGACCGCTTTTTACAAGGCTATTGAAGATGAGTCTTTCTTCTCCTCGGTAATCACGCTGGTGATTGAAGGCAAAAAACAGCAGGTTGTTGTGCGTGATCTGCAGCGCCACCCATTCAAGCCCCTGCTGACTCACGCTGACTTCCTGCGTGTTGATGCCACCCATGAGATCACCATGAACGTGCCGCTGCACGTGACTGGCGAAGACAACTGTGTCGGCATCAAGGACCAGGATGGCGAGCTTCATATCCTGGCCAACGAAGTGGCGATCAGCTGCTTGCCGAAAGACCTGCCTGACTACTTGGAAATTGACATTTCCGCTGTTGAGGTCGGCACAACGCTGCACCTGTCTGACCTGCATCTGCCGACAGGCGTTACTTCTGTTGATCTGTCTCACGGTGAAGATCACGATAACGCCATTCTCAACGTCACCAAGGTTAAGGTCCGTGGTGGTGATGATGAAGAAAGCGATGACAGCGAAGGCGAAAGCACTGAAGGCGATAACGCTGAATAAGCGCTTGCCTGGGGCCATGCCAGACATGGCCCCTTTTCAGTATTATGATCAAGCGCCTCTGGCGCTTGATTTTTTTTGCCGTCAGGGCAGACCCTAATGCCATGAGGAACTAAGGATGAGCCAAGTATCGGCCTTGATCGGCCTGGGCAACCCCGGCCCCGAATATGCTGCCACACGCCACAATGCCGGGGCCTGGGCAGTCGACGCAGTAGCCCGTGCGGCCAACACCCAGCTACGCCCGGAAAAGAAATTTCTCGGCCTATATGCCAAGGTCAACTTTTCTGGCCATACGCTGCACCTACTTAACCCAACGACCTTCATGAACCGCAGTGGTGCTTCAGTGGCCGCCCTCTGTCAGTTTTTCAAGCTCTCACCCGAACAGCTTCTGATTGCCCATGACGAACTGGACCTGCCTGCCGGGCAGGCGCGCTACAAGACCGGCGGCGGCCACGGCGGCCACAACGGCCTGCGCGATATTATCAGCGCCCTGGGCAATCAAAAGCAGTTTCACCGATTACGCATTGGGGTTGGCCATCCGGGTAACGCCAGCCAAGTCGTCAACTACGTACTAGGGCGCCCGGGGAAAACCGAGCAATCAGCTATTGAACAGACGCTTGATGAATGCCTAGCCACCCTGCCACTGGCGCTGGGCGGCGATTGGGCCAATGCCATGAATCGCCAGCATCGTTTTTCGGCGGTACCTGAATGACGCCTCAATGGCAGGCGCTGCTTAGCGTATTCAGCGGTGTCGCGTAGAATGCCTGGCAAACCGTCTTATTGACTGCTTTCAACTTACTTCATCGAACACTTTTCAGGAAACACTCATGGGCTTTAACTGCGGTATCGTCGGCCTGCCAAACGTCGGCAAATCCACCTTGTTCAATGCACTTACCAAATCTGGCATTGATGCAGAAAACTTTCCGTTCTGCACCATTGAGCCCAACGTTGGAATCGTCCCTATGCCGGATCCCCGGCTCGACAAACTGGCGGAGATTGTCAAACCCCAGAAAGTCATTCCAACCACCATGGAATTTGTCGACATAGCAGGCCTGGTGGCCGGCGCCTCCAAGGGCGAAGGCCTGGGCAACAAATTTCTTGCCAACATCCGCGAAACCCAGGCCATTGCTCATGTAGTGCGCTGCTTTGATAACGATAACGTCATTCACGTGGCCAACCAGATTGACCCTAGAGCCGATATCGAAACCATTAACCTTGAGCTCGCCCTGGCCGACCTGGATACGGTCGAAAAGGCCAGCCAGCGGCTGGTGCGCGTGGTAAAAGGCGGCGACAAGGACGCCATCGCCACCAAGGCCGTGCTGGACAAGATTCAGCCGCATCTGGCCGAAGGCCTGCCACTGCGTAGCTTCGGGCTCAGCGATGATGAAAAACAGCAGGTCAAGAGCTTCGGCTTTCTGACCCTCAAGCCCACCATGTATATTGCCAACGTCAATGAAGACGGCTTTGATAGCAACCCCTATCTTGATGTGGTCAATGACATTGCCGCCGAAGAAGGCGCCGTCGTGGTGCCGGTATGCAACCAGATTGAAGCGGAAATCGCCGAGCTGGACGACGATGAACGCGCCATGTTCCTTGAGGAGATCGGCATGTCAGAGCCGGGCCTTGACCGGGTCATTCGCGCTGGTTATGCCCTCTTGGGCCTGCAGACCTACTTTACTGCCGGCGTGAAAGAAGTACGCGCCTGGACGGTCAAGGAAGGTGCCAGCGCACCCGAAGCCGCGGGCGTCATCCACACGGATTTCCAGAAAGGCTTTATCCGGGCTGAAGTCATCGCCTATGACGATTTTATCACCCTGGGGGGCGAACAGGGTGCCAAGGATGCCGGCAAATGGCGGCTGGAAGGCAAGGAATATATCGTCAAGGATGGCGATGTGATCCACTTCCGCTTCAACGTGTGAGCGGGCGCAGCTTGGGTGATGGCAAAAAACACTTGACGCTAACAGAAATGCTGAGTATTATCCGCCTCCGTTGAATGGCTACGTAGCTCAGCTGGTTAGAGCACATCACTCATAATGATGGGGTCCCCTGTTCAAATCAGGGCGTAGCCACCAAATTCAGAAACCCCGCTGAAGCTTCAGTTCACTGAAACGCCAGCGGGGTTTTTTGTGCCGGTAGAAAGCGTTAACAGCTATCCACCAGTCCCAGATTGACACGCTTGAAGAAGACCGTCAGCGCTTGCACCAGATACTCTACATCCTGGCTACCTGCGGTTTCACGAATCGAATGCATCGCCCACTGCGGTACGCCCACATCCACCGTTGGTACCCCTACCTGAGTGGCCGTGATTGGCCCGATAGTGCTTCCGCAACCCATATCCGCACGGGTCACAAACACTTGCACCGGCACGTCGGCTTCACGGCACACATCACGAAATAGCGCGCTGGTGGCACTGTTGGTGGCGTAGCGCTGGTTGGCATTTACCTTGATCACCGGACCCGCATTGATCAAGGGGCCATGTTGTTCATCATGCTTGTCGCGAAAATTGGGGTGCAGGGCGTGGGCGTTGTCACAGGAAATCATGCAGGACGACTGAATCAGCTGAATCAGAGACTCCTCGCTATCGCCGCCCACCTGGGCATTCAAGCGACTTAGCACATCGCCCAGAAACGGCCCCTGGGCACCGCAGGCACTGGCACTCCCCACTTCTTCATGGTCGTTGGCGACCAGAAGCGCCCCCTGCTGGCCATCGTTGGCGAGCAGGGCTTCCAGACCGATAAAACACGAAAGCAGGTTATCCAGCCGGGCGCTGGCAAGCAGCGACTGGTCTACCCCGATCAGCGACGGTGCCTGCAGATCATAAAAGCTCAATTCGAAGTCAACGATATCAGCGTTCTCAATGCCATGCTGTGCCTGAATCCAGGCCTGCAGCAGGCCAGTCAGATCCTGTTTATCGTCCTGCACCAGGACCGGCGCCATCTGGGTCTGAGGGTTGATTGCGCGACCGCTGTTGGCTTCGCGATCCAGGTGAATCGCAAGGCTCGGCAGAATAGCCACCGGCTCAGCAACATTCAGCAGAATACTGCTCAGACGCCCATCCGACTGGCGCAGATGGACTCGACCAGCGATGCCCAGGTCACGATCGAACCAGGGCGCAAGCAAGGCGCCACCATAAACCTCAATGCCTAACTGTAACCAGCCGGCACTGCGCTGAGTCGCATTGGGCTTCAGGCGCAGGCCGGGGCTATCGGTATGAGCGCCGACCATACGCAAGTCCGTCAGCGCTCCTTTCTTGGGCAACTGAAAGGCAATGATGGATGAATCATTACGGGTGACATAGTAACGTTTACCCGGTTCCAGCTGCCAGCTGGCGGTTTCCTGCAGTCGCTGATAGCCCGCCTGCTCCAGACGCACCGCCATAGTATGGGTGGCGTGCCAGGGCGTTGGCGACGCCTGTAGAAATCCACAAAGCCGATCCAGCAGGCCAGACTTTGAAATGTGTGACATGAAAATCCTCTTAACAACGATGAAGTAGTCTCAGCAATGCACAAGAGCTGTTACAATACTTGTCTGTTTCATGCAAGTATTCGTGTGACTGTTATTGCAGCAGATAACCGTCGTGATTGGTTGACGGCCGTCATTGGCTGCATTTCACAACTCAATTTCGCAACTCAGCGGCAGATTGTCAGTCAAAAAAGTATGCAGTCTGTACGAGTTTACACAAATCCAGGAGAGCTTGATTAATGAGCTGGTTTGCAACTCTTACGCGCTCGGTGACCTTGGCGACCGCGCTGACCTTGGTAAGTCCAGCGCTATGGGCGCTGGAACCCACCGATGAGCAGCGTGAAGTCGCCGTTGAAATTGCGGACTCCCTGCGCTATAGCCACTACGCTGACACCACTTTCGACGACAAATGGTCTTCTGAAGCCTTTCAGCGCTATCTGAATAACCTCGATAGCCAGCGTCTGTATCTTTTGGAAAGTGATATCGCACCATACCGGCATCTCGAAACACAGATGGCCGATTTACTTTTCGACGGCGATATTGAAGATGCCTTTGCCTTGCACGAACGTGCCAGTGAACGTCACGAAGCCCGCCTGAACTGGCTACTTGAACGTATCGATGCGGGCCTGGACTATCAGTTTGACAGTGATAAGCGTCTCGAAATTGATCGCGAAGAAGCAAGCTGGGCCACTGATATCAGTGAACTTGACGCCCTATGGGAAAAACGGTTGCAGAATTCTGCCCTGACACTGGCACTGGCAGAGCAGGACGACGAACAAATTGAAAACACATTGCGCCAACGCTACGAAGGTCAGCTTTCCCGGATTGAACAGACCGAAGCTGAAGACGTTTTCGGCCTGCTGATGTCAGCGGTCACCGGTACCGTCGACCCTCACACCAGCTATCTTTCCCCGCGCCAGGGTGAATCCTTTGATATTCAGATGAGCCTGTCGCTGGAGGGGATTGGCGCCATGCTTCAGGCTGACGGTGAATACGTCAAGGTTGCCAGCCTCGTGCCGGGCGGCCCTGCGGATCAGGCAGACGTCCTTGACCCTGCTGACCGCATTGTGGCGGTTGGCCAGGAAGACGAAGAAGAACTGGTAAACGTCATCGGCATGCGTCTGGATAACGTTGTCGACCTGATTCGCGGCCCCAAGGGTAGCGTGGTGCGCCTGGAAGTCATCCCCGCCCAAGCCGTTGATGTTACGCGTACCCAAGTGGTCGAGATCACTCGTGATACCGTGAAGCTTGAAGACCAGGCCGCACAGAGTGAAGTGATTGAGCTGGAGCGTGACGGCCAACAGCATAAGGTCGGCGTCATTACAGTACCCACTTTCTACGTCGATTTTGAAGCCTGGCAGGCAGGTGAGGACGACTACCGCAGCACCACTCGCGATGTGGCCAAGGAAATCACTGCCCTCAAGGAAGAAGGTGTCGAAGGCATCGTACTGGATCTGCGTGACAATGGCGGCGGTGCACTTCAGGAAGCCAATAGCCTGTTGGGGTTGTTTATCGATCGTGGCCCTACCGTTCAGGTGCGTGATGCCAGAGGGCGCATCCAGCTATACGGCGACAGTGATGCAGGCACCCTTTACGATGGACCACTGACGGTTCTCACCAATCGCTTATCGGCCTCTGCATCAGAAATCTTTGCTGGCGCCATTCAGGACTATGGCCGCGGCATTGTCGTGGGTTCCCCCACTTTCGGCAAAGGTACCGTACAGACGCTTAGCGACCTTAGCCATGGGGAAATCAAGATCACTCGCGCCAAGTTCTACCGCATATCAGGTGACAGCACCCAGAATCGTGGCGTCGAACCGGATATTCTCTTCCCGATGGATATTGACCCTGAAAGAATCGGTGAAAGTAGCCTTGACCATGCGCTGGCCTGGGATTCGGTCCAGAACGTGCAGTATCGCCGTTATGGTGAACCGGAAAAATACCTGGATGCCTTGACCAACCGCTACCAGGCGCGCGCCAAGGATAACCCCAACTTTCTCTATCTTGAGCGCCAGGCAGAACTTTCACGCCAGCTGCGTGAGCAGCACACCACTGTCAGCCTCAACCGCGAACAGCGTGAACGAGAGATGCAGGCCCAGGAAGCCGAACAGCTTTCTCTGGAAAACCAGCGGCGTATTGCGCTTGGCGCCCAACCATTGAAAGAGTGGACCAGCGCTCAGGTAGACAGCGGTGAAGAAAATGGCAGCAAACAGGCGAAAGAAGAGGAGGAAGATGTCATGCCAGCTGAGCGCGCCCAGGTACTGGAAGCCGCTGAAATTCTTCTTGATTATGCTCAGCTGCAGACAGCTCAACGCCTGGCCAACCGGGAATGATCCCAGCGGGCTCTTTATTAAGCTGAGATTACCCTACCCAATGACCGAGGCCTTAGGGCCTCGGTCTTTTTATTGGCAAGCGGTAAATGCAAACAATCAGGCCTTAACAGAAAGCCGCACGACGACCAGGACGATCTCCCATGACCTGTAGTCGACGGGTCATTTTTTTCAGACGCTGACGCTCGCCTTCTCGGCCTGCTTCAATAATTGCCCGCCCCCAAACGGGAAGACCAGAGGCAAGACGGTAGTACACCCATTGGCCATCGCGTTGATCGCTCAGCAGGCCGCATTGGCGCAGCTGTGCCAGATGACGAGACACCTTGGGCTGCGATAGCTCGAGAGCATGGGTCATTTCACACACACAAAGCTCGCCTTCCTGGGCAATCAGCAGCACCAGTGACAGACGCGTATCGTCACCCAAGCATTTAAAGACCTGTAATGGCGTTAACGGTAAAGAAGTCGAGGCATTCACGGAATCAACCAACCTATCACAAATGTAAGTTGGAGATGAGTATAGCGAATCAAGCACTTGCCAGGGGTAAGAAAATCACAGGTAAGAGAGGAAACAACAGGGACGGGATAAAGTGACAGCAGAATGGTTGGCTCCCCGAGCAGGACTCGAACCTGCGACCCAATGATTAACAGTCATTTGCTCTACCAACTGAGCTATCGGGGAATGATCATAAAGATGATGCGAATGTTGGCTCCTCGAGCAGGACTCGAACCTGCGACCCAATGATTAACAGTCATTTGCTCTACCAACTGAGCTATCGAGGAACATTCGGCATAACTTCCAGTAACAACCGGCTGTCTATTACTTGGGCTGATGTTACCAATGCGACGGCAGTTTGGCTCCCTGAGCAGGACTCGAACCTGCGACCCAATGATTAACAGTCATTTGCTCTACCAACTGAGCTATCAGGGAACTACCTAAACACGGTGCGTAGTATACCCATACAAATGCCGTGGTCAAGTATCGATTTATTCCAATGCTAGCCCCTGCTTTACTGTGCCCGTATAATACCCATTCAACGTCGCGGCACCGCCGCACCACCATTCATCCTCGTCACCCGACGACCCATAGATGACAGGTACCGATGACGAAGAAACTCTTCATCAAAACACACGGCTGCCAAATGAACGAGTACGACTCGTCACGCATGGCAGACCTGCTCGGCGAATCACATCAGATGGAGCTCACTGATAACGAGCTTGAAGCGGATGTCATTCTGCTCAATACCTGCTCTATTCGCGAGAAAGCGCAGGAAAAGGTCTTTCATCAGCTTGGCCGCTGGAAAAAACTCAAGGACGCCAACCCGGATCTGGTCATTGGTGTTGGTGGCTGTGTGGCCAGTCAGGAAGGTGAGGCATTACGCAAGCGTGCGCCTCACGTCGACATGGTCTTTGGTCCTCAGACACTCCATCGCGTTCCCGGGATGTTGGATGCCAAGCGCAATAACCAGATTGCCGCTGTTGATGTCACCTTCCCGGAAATCGAGAAGTTCGACCACCTGCCGCAGCCAACCTCAGATGGCGCAACGGCATTTGTTTCAATCATGGAAGGCTGCTCCAAGTACTGCACCTTCTGCGTGGTGCCCTACACCCGTGGTGAAGAAGTCTCGCGTCCGTTTGAAGCGGTAATGGATGAAATTCTCCATCTGGCGGATCAAGGCGTGCGCGAAGTCAACCTGCTTGGCCAGAACGTCAATGCCTACCGGGGTGAGAACGACTACGGTGATGAAATCGACCTGGCCGAACTGATTGCCTGTATTGCCGCCGTTGATGGTATTGACCGGATTCGCTTCACGACCTCACATCCGGTTGAATTCACCGATAGCCTGGTCGATGCCTATGCGGAAATCCCTGAACTGGTCAGTCATCTGCACCTGCCCGTCCAGTCCGGTTCTGACCGCATTCTAAATGCCATGAAACGCGGGCATACCGCCCAGGAATATATCGACAAGATGGAGCGCATTCGCGCCAACCGTCCGGACATCAGCTTCTCCTCGGACTTCATTATCGGTTTCCCCGGTGAAACTGAGAATGACTTTGAAGCCACCATGGACCTGATCCACAGGATTGGCTTTGACCACTCCTTCAGCTTTGTCTATTCCGCCCGCCCCGGCACGCCGGCGGCTTCGCTTGAAGACGACACTCCCGCTGAGGTCAAAAAACAGCGCCTGGCAATTCTGCAGGAGCGGATTATCCAGCACACCCAGCAGATCAGTCGTCGTATGGTCGGTTCTCGCCAACGCATTCTAGTCAGCGGGTTTTCACCCAAAGACCCGGGGCAGCTGTCTGGGCGCACGGAAAACAATCGTGTTGTGAATTTCCGTGCGGCCAACCCGACCGAGCTGATCGGCTACTTTGTCGATGTCGATATCACCGAGGCACTTCCCAACTCTCTACGCGGAGAACTCGCCTCGCCAGAGCGCTATTAACAACTCTCATCGCCCAAGCAATTGCCCCGAGGCCACTTGGGGCAGTAAGCTGAACCTCACACTCATTAACCAACGGGTTTCTTACTCTTGAGCCAGCCATCATCTCAGGCCAATCGCATTATCACGCTCAGCCTTGAACCCAATGACCCGCAGCGGCTCGCCAGCCTGTGTGGGCAGCAGGATGAGCACCTTAAACTGATCGAAAGTCGTCTGGACGTTACCCTGCGTAACCGCGGCAACATCTTTCAGCTGGCGGGCGCGGCCAATCGCATCAAGGCCGCTGCCAACGTACTGGAACACCTTTACCGGGAAACCGCTGCCAACGAGCTTGATCCGGATACCGTTCACCTGTTCCTGCAGGAGTCCGGACTGGAAGCGCTTGCCGAGGAAGAGGAACCGGAAGACGGTGAAGTGATCATGCGCACACCGCGCACCATGATCAAACCCCGTGGGATGAATCAGCAGCGTTACGTATCCAGCATCCGTGAGCACGATATCAACTTCGGTATTGGCCCGGCGGGTACCGGCAAGACGTATCTGGCCGTTGCGGCAGCAGTTGAAGCACTGAACCAGCAGGAAGTGCGCCGCATCCTGCTGGTTCGTCCGGCCGTTGAAGCCGGTGAGAAACTGGGCTTTCTGCCTGGCGATCTGGCCCAGAAAATCGATCCCTACCTGCGCCCGCTCTATGACGCCCTTTACGAAATGATCGGATTCGAACAGGTCGCCAAACTGATCGAGCGTCAGGTAATTGAAATTGCGCCGCTGGCCTATATGCGCGGACGCACCCTGAACAACGCCTACATCATCCTGGACGAAAGCCAGAACACCACCCCAGAGCAGATGAAGATGTTTCTGACCCGCATCGGCTTTGGCTCCACGGCGGTAATCACAGGCGATGTGACCCAGGTGGACCTGCCCCGTGGCCAGCGTTCCGGCCTGATTCAGGTGCTTGAAGTTCTCAAGGACACCCCAGGGATCGGTGTGACTCACTTTGCCGCCAAGGACGTTGTGCGTCATCCGCTGGTCCAACGCATTATTGAAGCCTACGACAGCTTTGAATCCGAGCAGGAAGCCAAAGAGCGTGCCATACGCGAGGAGCGTCAGCAGGCTCGCGAAGAACGCCTGCAAAAACGTGAGGATTCTCTTCAGTGACAGCAGTGATCGACTACCAGCTGGCGACACAGGCGTCCCAGGTGCCCGAAACGGCTCAGCTTGAGCGCTGGGTAACCGCGGTGCTTGAACAGCACCCGCAGGAAAGCCGCCATGAAGTGACCATCCGCATCGTTGATGCGGATGAAAGCCAGGCGCTCAACGCTGACTACCGTGGCAAGCACAAACCGACCAATGTACTGTCCTTTCCCTTTGAAGCACCCCCGGGTATTGAGCTACCGTTACTTGGCGACCTGGTCATCTGTCAGAATGTTGTTGCACAGGAAGCGCAACAGCAGCACAAGCCGCTAATGCAGCATTATGCGCATATGGTCATCCATGGCACCCTGCATTTATTGGGTTATGATCATATCGAAGATGCCGATGCCGAGGCCATGGAGCAGCTTGAGCGCCGTCTGCTGGCCAAGTTTAATATTCCTGATCCGTATCTGAGTGAAACGCAGTAACGCTGTCAAAACAAGAGATCAACCGTATGAGCGAAGACCGATCGAGCACCGCCCCCCCTCAAAAATCCTGGCTTGATAAGCTGTTTGGTGCCTTGACAGGGGATAACGATGAGCCCAGTTCAAGAGAGGAGCTGATGGCCTTCCTGCGCCACACGGCTGGCCGCCTGAAGCTCGATCAGGATGCCATGATGATCATTGAAGGTGCGTTGCAGATAAGTGATCAGCAAGTACGCGAGATCCTGATTCCTCGCTCCCAGGTTGCCGCCATTCCGATCGACCAGACCAGTGAAGACTACCTACCGCTCATTCAGGAAACCGGTCACTCGCGTTACCCGGTCATTGGTGAGAACCTCGACGATGTCAAAGGCATTGTCCTGGTCAAGGATCTGCTGCCCCTGCTCTCCCAGACCCAGGCCCAGCGGGATGCCTTCCAGCTTGAAGACATCACCCGCCCAGCGATGTTTATCCCTGAATCCAAACGTCTCAACAGCCTGCTGAAAGAGTTTCGTGATACCCACAACCATATGGCAATTGTGGTGGACGAGTACGGTGGTACGGCTGGGATTATTACCATCGAAGATATTCTTGAGCAGATTGTCGGCGATATTGAAGATGAGCACGACACGGATGAAGAAGATGATATCCGTGCCCTGGAAGACGGCCATTTTGCTGTTCGCGCCCTGACCCCTATCGAAGATTTCAACGAACGCTTCAACACCCAGTTTTCTGACGATGAGTTTGACACCGTGGGCGGCCTGGTCATGCAGCAGTTTGGCCACCTCCCCCGGCGCGGCGAACAGACGTCACTCGGCGGCTGGCACTTTGTAGTGATGAACGCAGATAATCGGCGTATTCGCCTGCTCGACGTGCACTTCGACGACAGCAGCAGTGAAGAAGACCTCACCAGCCAATCAGGCTGATAGATGACACCCTGCAGATTACCCGCGTCTATCGATAAGGAAAGTCATTGATGCATACAGGATTCTCCCCTTCCCTGGGCTGGCAGCTTCTGGCTGCTGTTATTGCCGGGGGGTTCACTACCCTGACCGCCTCACCGTTTGAATTCTGGTGGCTAGGGCCTTTGGCCGCAGCACTGGTGTATTGGGGCAGCCATGCATTAACACCCGCCCACGCCGCGCTCAAGGGTCTTGTCTATGGGCTGGCACTGTTTGCCAGCGGAGCTTCCTGGGTTTACGTTTCCATTCACGATTATGGCCATACCGGCCCCCTGCTTGCCGGCTTGCTCACAGCGCTGTTCGTGTTTGCGCTGGCGTTATTTTTTGCCGCCATGCTGTGGGCCTACCGACGTTTTACCTCACCGCGCTACTCACTGCTGGGCTTTGCGGGCATCTGGGTACTGGCCGAAGTGCTACGCACTTATCTATTTACCGGCTTTCCCTGGCTGCTGCTTGGCAGCGGTTTTGTCGATTCGCCCCTGGCGGCCTGGGCACCTATCGGTGGTGTTTACCTCTTGTCGTTACTGGTCGCTTTCAGTGGCACTCTATTGATAAAGCTACTGATCAAGCGCCGCCTGTGGGCCATCGCACCCCTTGCGGCTATCTGGTTGACACCGGTAGTCCTGCCCACCCAGTGGACGACTCCCAGCGAGCAGCCCACCAAGGTCGCCATGGTGCAGGGCAACCTGCCCCAACTGATCAAATGGACCGCTGACGGTCAGCGCGAAGCCGTTGCCACCTATACCCGCCAAACCCAGGCTATCAGTGATGACGTTGAGCTGATTATCTGGCCGGAAACCGCGCTGCCGATGCTGGAAAACCAGGCGCGACCTGTACTCAAGCAGGTGCAGTCCAGCCTTCCCGCTGACACAGCGTTGATTACCGGCATCCTGCAACAGGAGGAACAGGGCCAGCAATTTTTCAACGGCGTGATAGGGATTGGTAACGTCGAAGGTGATTATCAAAAAGAACATCTGGTGCCCTTTGGAGAGTACCTGCCACTGGAAAGTATGCTGCGGGGTTTGATCAATTTCTTTGACCTACCCACTTCCTTCATCACGCCAGGGCCAAATCAACAGCCACCCATGCAGGCGGCAGGCATTTCTCTGGGCAATGCCATCTGCTACGAGATTATCTACCCTCAATTGGTGGCCAGCCGGGCACGCAATAGCCAGGCCATCATTACCATTTCCAACGACACCTGGTTTGGCCGCTCAATTGGCCCCCACCAGCATCTGCAGATGGCACGCCTTCGCGCACTGGAAAATGGCCGCTATGTGCTGCGCGCTACCAGCAATGGGATTACCGTCATCATCGACCCGCAGGGCCAGATAACCCAACGCGCGCCGCAGTTTGAAACCACCACTCTGACCGGTGAGTTCTATGCCATGCAAGGCCTGACTCCTTTCACCCAGATGGGTAGCTGGCCAGTCTGGCTGCTGGCGGGATTGCTAGTGCTACCTTCCCTGCGGCTGGGCAGAAAAGATCAGGCGTAAACACCTCCGCGCCAGAACCCAAAGCAATCTCTTAAAAACAAACCCTGAAACCAACAAGACGCCCCTGGGGGCGCCTTGTTGTGTACGTATTTTCTACATCAACTGAACTACAGAACTGATGCTTTAACGGCTGCTGTTAGCGCTGGCAGCCTTGGTGGCTTCTTCATCGGCATTGATGATTTCAGGAATTGTCTGGCGCACGTAACGCCCAGGTGCAGCCTCGATCACCGACAGTTCTCCTTCGCCAGGCTGGCGTACAGCCACCATTTTCTCCTGGTCAACAAAGCCGTTTTCCACCATCCATGTCTGCCAGTGTGGCCACCAGGAGCCTTCATTGGCTTGCGCACCGGCCATCCAGTCCTCGTGGTTGTCAGGCAGCTCGCTGTTGGTCCAGTAGCCGTACTTGTTCTTATGCGGCGGATTAACGATGCCCGCAATATGCCCCGAACCGCCCAGCACAAATGTCACCGGCCCCTTAGGGAGTAAGGCACCGTAGTAGGTGCTGTTCCACTTGGCAATATGGTCTTCCTTGGTAGAAACGTAATAGCTGGGCGTGGAAATCTTGCGCAGATCAATCTTGACGCCATCCAGCTCAATGCCACCCGGCTCAACCAGACGGTTTTCCAGATACATATGGCGCAGGTACCAGGCATGGGTACCCGCCGCCAGGTTGGTGCCGTCAGTGTTCCAGTAAAGCAGGTCAAAGGCCGCCGGCGGCTCGCCCTTCAGGTAGTTATTGACGTAGAAAGACCAGAACAGGTCATTTTCCTTCAACAGGTTGAAGGTGTACGCCATGGAGCGGCCATCCAGATAGCCTTTGGTTTCCAGCGTTTTTTCAATACCTTCAATAACGCCTTCATTCAGGAAAACGCCGATGTCGCCAGGATCGCGGAAATCCTGCAGGGTTGCCATATAGGTAACCGATTTCACCTTGCGCCCACGGCGGGTGCTGGTCAGATAGGCCAGGGTAGAAGCCGTGAGCGTGCCACCGATGCAGTAGCTCAACAGGTTGACTGACTTTTCACCACAGGCCTGCTCAATGGCCTCAATCGCACTGATCGGCCCCATCTGCATGTAGTCCGCCCAGGTAACATCGCGCTGAGCTGGCCCGGGATTACGCCAGGAGATCAAAAAGACCGTATGGCCCTGATCAACTAGCCACTTGACCATGGAATTATCCTGGCGCAGATCAAGAATATAGTACTTGTTGATCCAGGGCGGTACGATCAGTAGCGGCGTCTTGAAGGTCTGTTCAGTGGTGGGCGTATACTGAATTAGCTGGATCAGCTCATTTTCATACACGACTGAACCCGGTGTGACAGCAATATTCTCACCTACCGCAAAGGCAGTTCGGTCAGTCATGCGCACATTGATCCCTTCGGCAGAATTGGACAGGTCTTCACGCAGAAGCGCCAAGCCATCGACCAGGTTCTGACCACGGGTCTCAATCGTACGCCGCATCACTTCAGGGTTGGTGGCCACAAAATTGGTGGGCGCCATGGCATTGACCAATTGACGGGCATAGAACTGTAGATGATGTTTATGGGTCTCATCCAGCCCGTCCAGATTATCGATCAACTCCTCAACCAGCTGGGCAAATAGCAGGTACTGCTGCATGATGGCCAGATATTGAGGTTCCTTGGTCCAGGCTTCATCCTTGAAACGACGGTCACCCTTGGCAGGCTTGATCAGCGGGTCTACGTTTTCACCAGCCATGGCCCTGGCATTCTGCTGCCACAGGAGCCATTGATCCTGCAGCAGACGCGCCTGGGTTTGCCATAAGAGCGTGGGGTTCTGCATCAGTGCCTGTGCACCGGCCTCGAAGCTTTCGCGCATATCCTTATGAACGGAATCTGCAGCGTCACTGGGCGCCATACGCGCCATCAGATCCTGCATCAATCCCTGATACTGCTGCCCAATGTCTTTCAACTGGGTATTCCAGGCATCCATATCGACCTGAGATGGCATTTCCCATCCTGATTGCATACTTACTCTCCCACTCTTATGGCAGACGCATCACAACATTGCGCACAGACCATTGACCGTAGTTCTCTTCGTCACGCTAAAAAACACCAGCCTTGGAAAGGCGAGTGTTTTTTAACCGACAAAACAGACACGGCGCCGTTAAACTGGCGCCGTGTAACTATTTATTCAGCTTTTGCTGCTGCCACGCGATGCCTGGCTGGTGGCCTTGGCAGGTGTTTCGTCTTTCTTGGCAGCGGCGGTTTTGACCTGATCGTTCATCTGCTGAGTGGCTTCGCTAAACAGTTTTTCCATTTCAGTCTTAAATTCCATGCTCATCTCGCCCATGGTCTTGGCATCTTCCTGCATCTGCTGCGAAAGCTCGTTGAGCATTTCTGCCTGCTTGGCAGCAAATTCGCGCAGGTCGTCAGCGTCGTCAATTTCACTGGCGCTACGCATGCGATCGGTGCCCATCTGGCTGTAACGCTTCATGGCTTCCAGCTGATACTGGGTCATTTTTTCCATGTTGTTAAGCATCAGCGAGTTAACCTTGCGCATCGGCTCAAACATCTGGCGAGTTTGCGTGTTGAAAGCATCCATCATTTTATCTTGCATCGTTATCACCCTTTAATAAAAAACATTTGGGCTGCCGACTGAGCTGCCCTGTCGTCTATGCTGCACTGCACAAAGACTAGCCCGTAATACCCAGCGTTGCAACCGTTAACACTGTAACGGGGTCATCTTTAACCGCACTTTCTTTAGAAAACGCGTTTATGACGCTATCGCACCAAGGCTTTAAACTAGTCATTTTTAGACCGTTTAGCGCGAGAACTGGCTGACGCCGTACCCGTTTTACTTTTATTGGTACTACCTTGCTGACTGCTGCGACTGGCAGTGCCGCTATCACCGCTTGCTGAACCTTTGTTACTGGCGGCGGAACTGTCGCTATCATTGCCGCCAGAGGAATAACTGGTATTACCAGCCTGCTTCAGCATATCCAGCATCATCTGCTGATAGGTGCCAAAATTTGACAGCCCTTGCGATAGCCCCTGCTGCATCATTGGCTGCTGCATGAAAGGGCTCATCAGGCTCATCGGATCATAGCCTTCAACGCCAGACTCCATCTGGCGCTGGATATTATCCAGCAGGTTTTTCTGAAAGGCTTCAACGTCAGGCAGACCCAACGCACGGCGAAATTCATCAGGGGTCAGATCAAATTCAACATTAATCTTCATCGGCGGCTCCTTATCGCTCTTCCCTGAGTGTAGCAGTCAAATGTCAGTTTCACCGCTGCAGATGACACTGCCATGACACCCGGCTACCAACACTATGAGTTCAGCACTTTTCAGCACTGATCCAGACGTGGCGTATCCACCTTGACATGGGCATTCTGGCCACGCTGGCGTAACCAGTGGTCCATTAGTGTAATAGCCATCATGGCTTCCGCAATCGGCGTCGCCCGTATCCCGACACAGGGGTCGTGGCGCCCCTTGGTCACCACCTCGACAGGCGCACCGTGAATATCAATGGAGCGCCCAGGCGTCGTGATACTGGAAGTTGGTTTTAAGGCAAGACGAGCAACTATCGGCTGACCGCTGGAGATACCGCCGAGCACCCCACCGGCATGATTGGTTAGAAAACCTTCTGGCGTCATTTCATCGCGATGGGTGCTACCGCGCTGGTCAATGCTGGCAAAACCATCGCCGATTTCGATGCCCTTGACCGCATTGATGCTCATCAGGCTATGGGCCAGTTCCGCATCCAGGCGATCAAATACCGGCTCGCCCAGCCCTACGGGTACCCCTTCAGCCACAACGGTCACCTCGGCACCTACAGAATCCTGATCGCGACGCAACTGATCCATGTAGGCTTCAAGCGCTGGCACCTTGGACGGGTCAGGGCTGAAAAAGGCGTTGTCATCAACGCTGTCCCAAGTCTTGAAGTCGATCCTGATCGGCCCCAGCTGACTCATGTAGCCACGCACCTGAACTCCCTGGCTGGCAAGAAACTGTTTGGCAATCGCACCGGCAGCCACGCGCATGGCCGTTTCGCGGGCGCTGGAACGTCCTCCGCCGCGATAATCTCTATGGCCGTATTTATGGTGGTAGGTGTAATCCGCGTGGGCTGGACGAAACTGATCCTTGATCTTTGAATAGTCCTTGGAGCGCTGATCAGTATTTTCAATCAGCAGCCCGATCGAAGCGCCAGTCGTCATGCCTTCAAACACACCGGAAAGAATCCGCACCTGATCAGGCTCTTTGCGCTGGGTGGTATGCCGGGAGCTGCCGGGACGGCGGCGATCCAGGTCACGCTGTAGATCCGCCTCGCTGATCATGACCCCCGGTGGGCAGCCATCCACAACCGCGCCAAGCGCGATGCCGTGGCTCTCACCAAAGGTCGTAACGGTAAACAGTTTGCCAATTGTATTGCCGGACATGGGCGTTATTTCCTTTACGCAAAAGACGCCGCATGGGCGTCGAGTTCAGCGGCGCTCAGAGCAAACACGCCCTGGCCACCGCGCTCGAATTCAAGCCACATAAATGGCACGTGGGGAAATGCTTGTTCAAGGTGTCGGTCGGAATTGCCCACCTCAACTATCAGCCAGCCATCATCGCTCAAATGCGTTCGGGCATCGCGCAGAATCTGGCGGACGATATCCAGACCATCGCTGCCCGCTCCCAGCGCCAGGTCAGGCTCATGGCGGAACTCAGCCGGCATGGTGGCCAGATCGCGGGCATCCACATAAGGCGGGTTGGAGACAATCAGGTCAAAGCATTGGCCTTCAAGGCTCTGAAATACATCGGATTCAACCGCGCGCACCCGGTCACCCACGGCGTGGCGGGTGATGTTCTCGCGGGCAACACCCAACGCTTCCTGGCTGACATCCGTCAGAATGACTTCACAGGTCGGCAGATGCAGCGCCGTGGCAATCCCGATACACCCTGACCCGCTACACAGATCAAGCACCCGCTCGGGCGGCTCTTCCGGGAACCAGGCGGCAAAACCGTCTTCAATCAGTTCACCCATTGGGGAACGCGGAATCAGCACACGTTCATCCACATTGAACGGGTAGCCGGCAAAAAATGCCTCGCCAAGCAGATAGGGCAGCGGACGGCGCGTGCTGATTCGTGCCCGGGTTAACGCTACAATACGACTGCGTTCCATGGGCAGCAGGCGCGCTTCCAGGACCGCCGGATCAACGTTCCAGGGCAGGTGCAAGGCTCCCAGGCAAAGCGCCACCGCTTCATCCCAGGCGGACTGGGTACCATGGCCATAATACAGCCCGGCGAGATGGAATTCGCTGGCCGTCCAGCGCAGGTAGTCACGCAGAGTGAAAAGCTCCTGTGCCAGTTCGACATCGCTCAGACACAGCGTCGAGGTGCTAATAGCAGCATGTTCAGCTGATTCAGTGGAAGATAACGTGGCCACAATGGCTCCTGATTAATGGTGACATCACACTTGAGTAAGCGGTATGACAAGATTGTACCTTTCACTCCAGCCGGTTCACAGCAGCGTTAATCTCGCTATACTGTGCACTGCCGCGTTTTTTAACAGAGTTTTAAAATAGAGCTTTTAAAGAGAGCTCTTCGTTCGGCTGTTAACGTTGAATTTTTCTACGCCCGTTTCCATCAGAGCATGCCATGACTCGTCGCCATACGCCCCAAGAGGAAGAGATCAACGTCTTTCGCCATGCGCTGGAAGCCGCGGGCGTTCGACGTATTACCACTAACCGAGCTGACCCTGGCAGACCCAGGCAGCATCAGCCAGCCCATGAGGCGCGCCGCCGGGCGGCGGTTGAAAACCAGGTATTGCAGACCAACGGCCGCACCTCTGATGGTCGTGTTGAAGCGGTTCGCCCTTCTGAATACCTGGAATTCAGCGTTCCGGATCTGCCCTGGCGCACCTTCAGCCAGTTAAAACGAGGCCAGCTGGCCTGGCAGGCAGGCCTCGACCTGCATGGCTATACGCTGGAAGAAGCCCGCCACCAGCTGGAAGGCTTTCTGCGTGATGCCATTAATCAGCGGATGCGCAGCGTGCTGATCGTACATGGCAAGGCCTGGGGCACCGATGCCGACTACCCGGTGCTTAAAAGCCATACCAATACCTGGCTGCGGGAATGGCCGGGCGTACTGGCCTTCTGCTCGGCCACCGACATTGATGGCGGCACCGGTGCTCTTTATGTGCTGTTACGCCGCAAAGGGCACTAGTCTCCCGTTTTGACCGGGTGATGCTTGTTGAGGGCTTCGTCCGTCAACATTCGACCCAGCTGGATCAGTTCCTTGGCGCGGTGGAACTCATAGGCACTGCATACGGTTTTGGGTACTTCAATCAGGATATCCGGTGGGTAACCCGCCACTTTATATTTGGCCAGCGCTGCCTGGGTAATATCAAAAGACTCCATCACCATATCCAGCTTGCCCCAGTCGCGTTTGCCGCGCTCTTCTGCCTCTCCATCATCCTCATTGCCCAAGTTACCCAGCCCTTTCCATAGCCTTTGGGTCGTCTCACGCACGTCGTCAACCCAGCTGCTGGTTTCGTCGTCGTCAGCGTCATCTTCTGTGCCAACGGGTGAAGCGGCGCCAGCCTTTGCAACATCGGCGC
>JBNJGW010000001.1:54752-94530 GCA_051748005.1 Pseudomonadota bacterium
CGGCGCCAGCCTTTGCAACATCGGCGCTTGCCGGCAATAAGGACTCCAGCGTCACCGGTTGTGGCGTATGCGCGGTAACATTCACCGCTAACACCAAATCCGCCTCATGGGCAGCAATCACCGGCATGATCGGCAGGGGATTCAGCAGGCCGCCATCCACCAGCACCTGATCCCCCAGGTGCACCGGGGTAATCACTCCTGGCACTGCAATGGAAGCGCGAATAGCCTGCAGCAGCGGGCCATCCTGAAACCAGACTTCGCGCTGGCGCACCAGGTCAGTGGCAACAGTGGTCAGGGGTATCGCAAGATCCTCAATCAAAGTGTCGCCGATCAGGCTTTCGAGTTTCTGCATGACCTTGTTGGCGCGCATGGCACCCATCGGGCTCCAGGTGACATCCACTAGTTTGAGTACGTCAAGGTAGTCAAGCTGGCATACCCAGTCGCGATATTCCTCCAGCTTGCCCGCGGCATAGACCCCTCCTACCAGGGCACCCATGGAACAACCGGCAATCGCGATCACCTCGTAGCCGCGGGCTTCCAGGGCATCGATCACGCCAATGTGCGCATAGCCACGCGCTCCACCACTACCCAATATCAGGGCAACCTTGTTACCCGCCTGAGGCAGTTTCTCCCGTTGCGCTGCCGGTGAGTCCTGCTGGGTGGATAGTTCATGAGATTGCATGGTTAAGCGCTTCCTTTTGAAGATTCTGACGTTGGACAATGACGGCAGCAACCTGGTCAACCGTGTGTTTTTCCAGGTGCAGATGATGGCCGCCTACCAGCACATGACGGCTGAGGTCGGCAACAGCACGACGACAGCGCTCTGCCCAGGGCCTGTTACCCAGAATACCCTTATCGCCTTCAATCAGGAGTACCGGGCAGCGTATTGCATTTAAAAGCGCCAATACCTGGTCAGGCGTAAACCGCACCAATGAAGGCTTCATCAGGCGCCTGTCAGTACGCAGGTAGCAGCCACCGTCGCTACCGATATAGCTATTACGCGCTACTAATGGCCTTGCCGTGTCGGCATCAATAGGCGTAACGCCACCGGCCACCCTGGCGGCAACGGCGCTTTCAAGCCCTGAATATCGCGGTGGCTTTGATGCGGGCCGACGATGGGCCAGCAACCCCTTACGCAACTGGTCAGGCGTTTCTTCAGCAGGAGTGCTCAAGGCCCCTAACCCATCGAGTAACATTAGCTGATGCACGCGCTCAGGCAATGCTGAGGCCAGCAGGCAACTGACCGCAGCCCCCATGGAATGCGCCAGCAAGCTTACCTTTTCAAGTTCCAAGGCTTCCATGGCATCAAGCACATCATGGCAGTAGTCCCATAGCGCCATATCCTGGTGCTCAGATGGCTGGGCAAGGCTGGCCGAATGACCGTGACCGCGAAAATCCAGCGCGACAATACGCACATTCAGGGTGCTGGCAAGGCGCGGCGCCAAACGGCTGAAGCTGGCGGCATTATCCAGCCAACCATGTAGCGCAAGCCAGGTGGGCGCTGAAGGGCTACCCCAGCTCAGCGCTGCCAGGCGCCCTTCGACCAGGGTTAGCGCTTGCGGTGAATCGGCTGATAAGGTCGTTTCCAAAAGCCTGGTATCTCCCATGTTTATGTCCATCTGCAGGTGACGTTGTGATAGCGAATCGCTACCATTATTGGCTCTGGCAGCCTTAATCAGCAAATTCGACTTTGGCTCATTTTTAAACTGCAAGAGGCTTTTATGAACCAGCGCCGTGATACCCGCACCCGCAACTGGATCTTTTTTGTCACTGTCATCAGTGCCGTCGTGGTCGGCATCTGGTTGGCACGTTAAATCGACGGCTCGCCGCTGCCAATGTCAAGCCAGCGTTTAACGTTGGCAGCCTGGAGACCACAAGATAGACAAGGCAAGCAACACCGTTGTCTGGCACACTGGACAGGTTAAATCACCTTGCCGTTTTTCACTATCGGCATACGATCAAGGAGAAGGTTGTAATGAGCGAACGCAGCGCAAACACCCAGCCCTGGGCACAGCCCATGCCGGAAAAGCAGTTCGAGCTGATGCGCGACATTCTCGCCGCCCCAAGCCCCGTCGGGCTTGAGGGGGCGATGACCTACGGCGTACTGAAACCCTATTTCGACAGCTTTGCGCCAAAAAGCTGGCAACTGCACCAGTTTCGCGGCAACGCCGGTGTCGTGCTGGATACGCATCCGGGCCAGGATGATATGTTCAAGCTGATGATTATCGGTCACGCCGACAAGATCCGCATGCAGGTGCGCTCGATTGGTGAAGACGGCAAGATCTGGATCAACACCGATTCCTTCCTGCCCACCGTGCTGATTGGCCATGAGGTCAAGCTGTTTAGCGAAGACCCAGAAGCTCCCGGCAGCTACCGCAGCATTGAAGGCGGCACCGTGGAAGCCCTTGGCGCCATCCACTTCTCTGACCCGGCGGTGCGCACCGGTGACAAAGGCCTCAGGAAAGAGCAGATCTATCTTGACCTGCAGATTCACGGCGAAAATAAAAAGCAGCAGGTGCTCAATCTGGGGGTACGCCCGGGCGATTCGATCATTTTTGACCGCCCTATCCGCCCCGGCTTCAGCCCTGACACCTTCTACGGTGCCTACCTGGATAACGGCCTGGGCTGTTTTGTCACCGCTGAAGTGGCACGCCTGATTGCCGAAGCTGGTGGCACCCAGCAGGTACGCGTCATGTTTGCGATTGCCAGCTACGAGGAAATCGGCCGCTTTGGCAGCCGCGTGTTTGCCGGTGAGCTCAAGCCGGATGCGCTGATTGGCGTTGACGTTAACCATGACTATGTCGCCGCACCGGGCATTGGTGACAAGCGCATGCAGCCGCTGGAAATGGGCAAAGGCTTCACCATGGCCGTGGGCTCCATCGCCAGCGAGCAGCTCAACCGGGTGATTGCCAAGGCCGCTAGCGACAACGAGATTCCCATGCAGCGCGATATTGTCGGCGTGGACACCGGCACCGATGGCATGGCGGGTGTGCTGGCCTCCGTAGACAGTGCTGCCACCTCGATCGGCTTCCCGATTCGCAACATGCACACCATTTCCGAAACGGGTAACACCCAGGATGTGCTGGCTGCCATTCATGCCCTGACCCACACCATCAAATCATTGGATGGCATCAAGGATCTCAAGCGCGAATTTCTGGATAACCACCCGCGTCTGGACATGGCCAGCCCGCTTGCCCACCAGGGCAGCGCCAAGCCTGACGAGGACAGCAAAAGCGATAAGGAAGAACCCCAGAAAGGCGCTAAGAAAGAGACTCAGGCGCACAAAGACACCAAGGCCAAAAAGACCAAGAAAGGCAAGTAACCCGCGCTGACGAAACACCAGCAACAAAAAGCCCGCCCTGTTTAAACAGGGCGGGCTTCAATTTGTCATTCCCGCTAAGGGCACGTGGGAACGTCGGGGTTAAGGCGACTTACTATTCACCATTCACGTTTAACCCCTCACTGATTTTCAAACCATTCCAGCAGAGCATCAGCCGTGGGCGCTGAAGACGGCGGGTTCTGGCCGGTAATCAGCTGGCCATCCACGCGCACATAGGGAGTGAAATCATCCGCCTTGGAGTAGATACCGCCGCAGGCTTGCAGTGCTTCTTCCACCAGATGCGGCACTACCTGAGTAAGGCCAACCGCTTCTTCCTCACCGTTGGTAAAGCCTGTCACTTCGCGCCCCTTGACCAAAGGCTCGCCGTCACGGGTCTTGGCATTGACCAGCACAATCGGCGCGTGGCAGACGCTGGCGACGGGCTTGCCTTGGGCAATAAAGTCTTCGATCAGGCTGATCGAGTCAGTATCCTGCGCCAGATCCCACAGCGGGCCATGGCCACCGGGATAGAAAACCCCATCAAAGTCATCGGCCTTCATCTCACTTAAGCGATGAGTAGACGCCAGCGCCGCCTGAGCCTCAGCATCCTTCTCGAAACGCCGGGTGGCGTCTGTATGGCTCTCTTCGGCGTCACTGGCCGGGTCCAAGGGTGGCTGACCACCTTTCGGTGATGCCAGCGTCAGGGTCGCACCCGCATCCTTGAGCACGTAATAGGGGGCGGCCAGCTCTTCCAGCCAGAAGCCGGTTTTGTTACCGGTGTCGCCCAGTTGATCGTGTGATGTCAGGACGACCAGAATCTGCTTACTCATAAATGCTCCTGCAGGTTACCTGCTTGAAAACAGTGCTATTCAACTTTGTTAACTTAACGCTTACTTCCTAAATGGAGATGTATAAGGCAAATACAAGGGCACACCTACCAATCACTGGTTTTTTGCGTTGTATACTGATACGCGACACCAACAAGATACCAACAAAAAAGGAGCTTTCCATGGAGCCATCAGAAGCACGCCAACTGCCGCTTGAAGGACTGAAGGTTCTGGAACTTGGCCAACTGATTGCCGGGCCTTTCGCCACCAAGATGCTGGGCGAGTTTGGCGCTGATGTGATCAAGATCGAGCCACCCGGCAGCGGCGACCCACTGCGCAAATGGCGGCTGATAGAAGAAGGCACCTCACTTTGGTGGCACGTTCAAACCCGCAACAAGCGCTCGGTCGCGCTGGATATGCGTAGCGAAGAAGGCCAGGCACTGGTGCGCCAGCTGGCCTGTGAAGCCGATGTCGTTGTGGAGAACTTCCGCCCCGGCACCCTGGATAACTGGGGGCTAGGATGGTCAGACCTTTCAGCGCTTAATCCACGGCTGATCATGGTGCATATTTCAGGCTATGGCCAGACAGGCCCTTACCGCGATAAACCCGGCTTTGGCGTGATAGGCGAAGCCATGGGTGGGCTGCGCTACCTGACAGGCCAACCCAATGAGCCTTCGGTGCGAGTCGGAGTCAGCATTGGCGATTCGCTTTCGGCGCTGTATGCCGTGATTGGTACCCTGCTGGCCCTGCAGGAACGCCAGCGCAGCGGTCTCGGCCAGGAAATTGACGTCGCCCTGTATGAATCTGTGTTTGCCATGATGGAAAGCCTGTTACCGGAATATGACGCCAGTGGAGAGATTCGCCAACCCAGCGGCAGCGCTCTTCCCGGCATTACTCCGTCCAATGCCTACCCTTGCCTGGACGGCGACTACGTGTTGATTGCTGGTAACGGCGACAGCATCTTCAAACGCCTGATGGGCGTGATTGGCCGTGATGACCTGGCCAATGATCCAGCGCTGGCTCACAACGATGGCCGCAGTAAACAGGCAGACAGGATCGATGCCGCCATTCAGGCATGGAGTGAACAGCATCCCCGCGAAGAGATCCTGGAAGCGCTGGATGACGCCCGGGTGCCTGTCGGCTACCCTTATACGGCAGCGGATATTGCCAGCGACCCACATTACCTGGCCCGCGAAATGATTCAATCGTTTACCCGCCCCAACGGCAAGCCACTCAAGGTTCCCGGCGTGCTGCCCAAGCTCAGCGCCACGCCGGGCCGGCTGGGTCATGGTGGGCCAACCCTTGGCCAGCATACCGAGGAAGTGCTTGACGAGTTGGGTATCGATCACGATACCCGTGACAAGCTTCGCCAGGCCGGCATTATTCAGGAGGTGCCGTAAGGCTGGCGGATGGCAAATACGGCGACGGATCAACAATAGGCGTGCGACCCAGCAGCTGATCGACCAGCAGGCGGGTGGAGGCAGGCGCCAGCACCAGGCCGTTGCGGTAATGCCCGGCATTGACGTGCAGATTCTCCAACCCCGGCAAACGGCCAATAAAAGGTACGCCATCTGGCGAGCCGGGGCGCAATCCGGCCCAGTGGTGTTCCACCTCACACTCGGCCAACCCAGGAATAATCCGCGTGGCGCTGTGCCAGAGGGATTCCCGCGCTTCGCCGCTCAGCGTCTTGTCAAACCCGGCTTCTTCCAGGGTTGAGCCTGCCAGCACCCGCCCATCGGCACGCGGAATCACATAGCGCCCGTCCATCAGCACCACGCGGTTGACCAGGGTCGGCGGGGCCTTGAAGACAATCATCTGACCTTTGACGGGACGCACCGGCAGATGCACATCAAGGCTCGCCAACAGCTCTGCCGTCCAGGCACCCCCACACACGATAATCTGGTCGGCCTCGATTCGCCCAGCCGATGTCTCAACGCCCAACACCCGATCACTCTGACGGGCAAAGCCAGTCACGCTGACACCTTCACGCAGACTGACCTGCGGCATGGCCATCAGCCGGGCCTTGAGCGCACGCACCAGGCGCGGATTGCGAATACTGCCCAGGGTCGGCATCCACAGCGCCGTTTCAAAGCCCGGTGCAGCATTCGGTTCTTTGGCGTAAAGAAAGTCCCCCGCCACACGCTCCAGAGGCTTACCCACCTGGCGCGCCCAGTCCAGAGCTTGCTGTTCATCATCCACGCGCAGATAGACAAGCCCTTTCTGGCGATATTCCGGATCAATGCCGGTTTCTTCCAGCAGACGCAGGGCAAGCTCAGGGTAGAAGCCTTCTGACCAGCGTGACAGATTGGACACCGCCGTACTGTAGCGCCAGGGGTAAAGCGGCGAGACGATGCCGCCGCCTGCCCAGGACGATTCACGCCCAGTCTCACCACGCTCCACCAGGGTCACGCCAAAGCCGCTATCGGCCAGTTGCAGTGCCGTCATCATGCCAATGACGCCACCGCCTACAATCAAAAAGTCACTCATACTGTCCCTTAAATTGATAAGCTTGAGACAAAAAACGGACGAAACAATTATGCCAAAAAGGCCAAGGGCTGAACGTCAATAGCTGCACTGCTTCCAATACACTGCCAGAGGATGCGTTAGATGACCCCCAAGGTAACCGAACGAGCAAGCGCTGCACTCAAAAACCTGTTTATTGGCGATGCACTCGCCATGCCCGTCCACTGGTTCTACAACGTTCACGACATTGACCGCGCCTTTCCAGACGGCATCACCACCTTTGAGGCGCCACCTGCGTTTCATCCGTCGTCAATCATGTCGATGCACTCCACCAGCAGCGGCGGCCGCAAACGTACCGGCAGCCCGCAGCCTGAGATTGTCGGCGACGTCATACTCAAGGGCAAACAGGGCTACTGGAATCGCCCGAATGTTCACTATCATCAGGGCATGCAGCCCGGTGACAACACCCTGAATGCCCACTGTGCGTTAACCCTGATGCACAGCATGGCAGAACCCGGCCAGCATTATGACAGCGATGCCTTTCTCGAGGCTTACATCCAGCTGATGACGGCAGAAACGCCCGCCCATCCGGATACCTACGCGGAATCCTACCATCGCGGTTTTTTTGCCAACCTGGAAAAAGGCTTGCCGCCCAAGCAGTGTGGCGCCGTCACCCACGACACCCCGTCGATTGGTGGGCTGGTAACCATAGCGCCGCTGGCTATAGCTGAACGTCTGAAGGGCACCTCCTTGGCAGATACCCGCAAACTTTGCCGTCAGCATCTCGCCCTGACCCACCCAGACACCTTCCTGGCGGACGTGTGTGACGCCTATGTGGAGCTGATCGATAACCTGCTGTTCAGAGATACGGACGACCACATAGAGGAAGCGCTGCTTAACGCCACCCGCCGCCTGGCAAAGCGTGAACTGACTACTCTGGTAAAAAGCCAGCATAGCGAGCGGGAAGTGATTGGTGGGGTGCTATCAACGGCCTGCTACATCACCGATGCCTGGCCAGCCGTACTCTATCTGGCATGCAGACACTACAATAATCCGATGAAGGCCTTGCAGATCAATGCTGAAGTGGGTGGTGACAACGTTCACAGGGGCGCCGTACTGGGCGTCTTGCTGGGGCTGATCAACGCTGAAGCGGCTGATGAGGTTTTGTATGCCCGATTAACCGAACAGGCGTCGATTAACCGGGCTATTGAGTCTCTGGTTGGCTAGCCGCCAATCAGATGCTTTAGGAGCGACGCTCCCAGAGGGTCACTTCCGAGAGGCTATGCTGATATTTATGCATGGTCTCTCTGATGACAAAGGGCACCTTCTCAGGCTCGCTGATCATCCGGAAGTGCGGTTCTAGCAGTTCCTTCAGGCCTTCCAGGGTGGTGACATTCTCCCCGTCGCGCTTAAAGCCGCCAATCCACTCTTCCTTGGGCGTGTACTCTTCCAGCCAGGTATAGGGCGAGGCAATCATCAGAATACCGCCGGCATTAATGCGCTCATGGATGCTCTGCAAGAACTGTGACGGCTTGTACAGGCGATCAATCAGGTTGGCGGCCAGCACCAGATCGTAGTGGTTGAACTGCGGCTTGAGGTTGCAGGCATCACCCTGATGGAAGCTGACGCGCTCGGCTGAAGCTTCCAGCCCCAGGCTCGCCAGGGTGCGTTCCTGATAGCTGACCAGGTCGCCTTCCTCTACGCGGGTATAGCGCAGCACTTTCTGCTCCGCCATTTCTACCCCCTGGCGGATAAAGTTGGCCGAGAAATCTACCCCATCCACGTGTTCAAACTCGCGGGCCAGTTCGAAGCTGGAGCGCCCACTGGCGCAGCCCAGATCCAGGGCGCGAGCTTTCTGGCGGCCGGCCATACTAGCCAACGCCTTGTTGGCTAGCGCCTGTGGGAAGTTGGCAACCCCGAACCACTCATCGCCATAATGGAACTCAGCGTACTCGGCCATGCGGGCATCGCTTTCGTAGTAGGCGCTGGGCATCTTGACTTCAGCATCCGACACCACATAGCGGAAACCGGCGTGCTGGAAGAAATGGCGACGGAACGCATAGCGGGCGCTGAGGCGCGTTTCGTTGCCACAGGAAATCCAGGAACCACCCTTGATCAGGTTATGCTGGTTATCAAAGGTCGGCGTAGTGAAATCATCGTACAGCGGATGAACATCAAAGCCCGGGAACGGATAGGTCGGCGTCTCAATCCACTGCCAGACGTTGCCCACCACATCAAACCACTGGCCGTGCTGGAAGCGGGTTACCGGGCAGGAAGAAGCGCCGTGATCCAGGTGCAGGTTGGCGTTGGCAGGGGTATCGTTTTCCAGTTCGGACACCCCGGCCTCTTCTGCCAGACGGTGCCACTCATCTTCGGTGGGCATGCGCACCGGCTGGCCGAGCTGTGCACTCTTCCAGTTACAGAATGCCTTGGCTTCGTGGAAGTTAACTTCTACCGGCCAATCCCAGGGCATTTCCACTTCTTCGGTCATCAGGCGCAGATGCCACTCGTTTTTCCACACCCAGAAGGTCGGGTGCTTGGCCTCGGCAAAGTTGCGCCAGCCCAATCCTTCTTCTGACCAGAATTCATCGCTCAGGTAACCACCGGCTTCAACAAATTCGAGAAATTCACTGTTGCTGACCAGGAACTGGCTGGCCTTGAATTCGTCGACTTCACTCTTGTGATGGCCGTACTCGTTATCCCAGCCGTAAAAGGCATCATCAAAATCCTTGCCCAGGGTGACCTCGCCCCCCGGCACGGTAATCAGGCTGTTTTCCGGCGGCTCACCACTGACGCGCAGCGGCTCCCATTCTTTCTGGGGAGTGACCAGGTGGAGCAGCTGCTGGCGAATCAGTACTGACGACGTCTCCAGGTGAATTCGCTCGTGCTCGATGCCCATCACAATCGGCCAGAAAGGACTGTCCCAGCCAATCGGCAGGGTCAACGGCAACTCACGAATCAGCTGCAGTACGGCAGCGCGGACCTTACCACGGTAGGCCATTACCTCATCTACTGTCGGCCATTCGTAGTGATCCTCGTTGAGGTCATCCCAGCTCATTTCATCCACGCCAACGGCAAAAGTGGATTCCATCCTGGGGTCAATACGCGACGGCAGCAGTTTGGCCAGCACCAGTTTGTTGACATAAAAGGTGGCGGGATGGCCCAGGTAGAAAATCAGCGGGTGTCTGAGGGGGATTGACTTGCGAATGTAGGACTCTTCACTGACCAGGGTGGTAAACAGCGATTCATAGCGGTCGAAGGTCGCCGTAAAGCAGGCCTCAATCTCTTTACGCGTCGCCTCCGGGTCTTGGCCAGCGAGCATAACGGTGCGCGGAAAGAGCTCAGCCGCTGCTGATTTTTGCATCTCAGCGGTAGATGTTGTCGAAGTCATTTTGGGGACACCTTTGTTTGCCGTTCATTACTTTTACAAAACTTACCATTAGTTGTACAAGAAAGCTTTAAAACTGGCAAATATTTTACTTAGGGAAGCGCAAGCGACGCCTTCTTCAGAGCCAGGCCATCTATGATGTGAAGGCCCCATAACGCCAATTTTCATGCTGCTCCAGGGCACCGGCCAGTTGCAGCATAAGCTTGTCATCGCCCAGGCGCCCTAACACCTGCACCCCAATGGGCAAGCCGTTGTCCGCCGTGTGGAACGGTACTGACATGGCTGGCTGCCCGGTGAGGTTGGCCAGCTGCGTAAAGGGCGTGTACTGCAAGGCATCGCTTGCCAGACGTTTTAATATACCCGCCTTCAAGGCCAGAGCAGGCACGCCCGGAATGGCCAGTAACGACATCAAGCGCTCCCGCGCCGGCGAAGGGTAAAGTTGCCCGATTCTGGGAGCCGTACCCGCTGCGACCGGCATGATCAAGGCATCATAGCGCTGATGGAACTGGCTCATCTGCTCAGCCGCCACATGCCAATAGCGCTTGGCCGTTTCGTAATCCCGTGCCAGCAGCCTTGCACCCAAACGGCCTATCGCCCGGGTGGAAGGCTCAATGTCCAGACACGACACCGCCACGCCGGTCTGCTGGCTAACCCACTGCAGATCGGCTGCCAGATGCCCCAGATAAAGCGTCAGGTAGCTGTCCGCCAACACATCGCCATCCACCGGCGGAGAACACCACTCAACCGCATGGCCCATGGATTCCAACGCCTTGGCGGCCTTCTCCACCGCCGTTTTGACGTCCGCGCTGACCTGGGTGCCCAGCCCCTGGCCGAGAAAATCCCCCATCGACACCGCAATACGCAACGGCTTGGGCGCAGCCGTCAACGCCGCCATATAACCGGTTTCACGCGGGATGGGATAAGGGCCAGCGGAGGCCATACCGTTGACCTGCTCCAAAAGCGCCGCGCTATCGCGCACGCTCCGGGTCAGGGCGTGCTCAATCACAGCGCCCTGCCACACCTCACCGTGATGCGGCGCCAAGGGCACTCGCCCGCGTGACGGTTTGAAACCAAACAGCCCGCAATAGCTGGCCGGAATACGAATAGAGCCGCCGCCATCTCCCGCCAGGGCCATCGGCACCATGCCGCTGGCCACCGCCGTGGCCGACCCGCCGCTCGAGCCACCGGGAGAGTAGCCTTCCCGCCAGGGATTTTGCGGGTGGGGAAAGGCCTTGGGTTCGGTAATACCCATCAAACCCAGCTCGGGTGTGGCGGTCTGCCCCATTATCACCAGCCCTGCCGCCCTCGCCCGGCGGATGATCAGCGAGTCTTCACTCGGGCACCACGCCGACAGCGCCGCGCTGCCAAAAGCCAGCGGCTCACCGGCAATTGCCATCAGCAGGTCCTTGCTCAAAGTAGGAACACCGGCAAACACTGAGCCTTGTGGGCATTGCTGGCTTTCCTGCTGTGCCCTGGCAAATCGCGTTCTCACTACCGCATGGAGGCTTGGGTTCAGCGCCTCGATACCACTGACCGCCGCCGCAAAAACCTCCTTCTGGCTGACCTCACCGCGCTGAATCAGCTCAGCAAGGCCGATGGCGTCAAATTGCCGGTAGTCATTGAAATGCATCACAGGGCTCGCTTTTTTTCAGGAGGTGGTTCACGACGATTCCTTTTGTGGCATCGTTAAAAAGCCGCATGATCGCTGGTTGGCCAGCGGCAGATCCTCTACACTCGTCGCTTTGTTCATCACGACTGACCAACGCTTTGTTGCCCAAGATGCCGACACGCACACCGCTGGATTGGATCCTGTTGCTGTATCTATCGCTGGCCTGGGGGCTGGCGTTCATGCTGATTGCCCTGGCACTGCCCTCATTTCCGCCGCTGACGCTAGTGGCGGTGAGGCTGAGCCTTGGTGCGCTGACGCTATATATCATCATGCGCGCTGCCGGCTTGCGACTACCTACCGATAAAGATTGGTGGCAACGCTTCGCCAGCCTGGCCCTGCTTGGCAATGTGCTGCCGTTCTCGCTGATTTCCTGGGGCGAGCTGTATGTCTCAAGCAGCCTGGCCGGCATCCTGATGGCCCTGATGCCAATCAATGTAATGATTCTGGCACATTTCTTTATTGCCAACGAACCCATGTCGGTGCGCAAGGCAATCGGGTTTGTCCTAGGCTTTCTGGGGGTGCTGATACTGGTCGGCGCTGAGGCGCTTGGCAACCTGGGTGGGGATGCCTTCTGGGCACAGATGGCGATAATTGCGGCGACCGTCTGCTACTCGGTCAACAGCATTTACACCAAACGGCTGCCAAAGCTGTCCGTGCTGGTGGCCGGCACCGGCACTCTGGTGGCGGGCAGCCTGATGCTATGGCCAGTGGCACTGGTGGTGGACCGTCCCTGGACGCTGGAAATCCATTGGGTGCCGCTGGGAGCAGTCGTATTACTCGGAGTGTTCTCATCAGGGCTGGCCAACTGGGTCTACTTTACGATCGTTAAGCGCCAGGGCCCGAGCTTTTTGTCCATGATCAACTACATCATACCGGTGATCGCGTTTGCCGCTGGCGTCAGCTTTCTGGGCGAAGCCGCCACTGCCGACCGCTACGTGGCCCTGGTGATGATTCTGCTGGGCATCGCCATCAGCCAACGCCGCTTCGGGTGAACCGGGATGGCCGATTGTGTGACCTGACCAGTAGCAAGCTTGGGAAGACGTCAACTGGCCCTGAGTCAGGGCCCCACGTATTTACAATTTCATTCAATGCATCAGCGCAAATTATTCGCTCCTTATCTGCAGGCAGAGGCTTTAGAGTTATCGCCAACAGTTGTCTATAGGGAGTGTGTTATGCCATCAGACTACGAAAAGTCGACTCGCCGCGTTATTGCTCAGCACCCTGCCAGGCGAGATGACATTGGTGATCTAGTCACTCGTCGGCCGCTACCAGGACCTCAGCTTGAGCAGCTGGATCCGTTTCTTTTCTTGAATCATCACGGCCCACAGGTTTACCCCGCCAACAACCAAGGGCTTCCGTTTGGCCCGCATCCACACCGAGGATTTGAAACTGTCACTTTTATTCTCGAGGGTTCTCTGGCCCACGCTGATAGTGCCAGCCATCAAAGTGTTATTCATGCTGGCGGCGTGCAATGGATGACAGCAGGCAGCGGTATTATCCATGCGGAAATTTCACCTCCCGAGTTTCAGCGTGATGGCGGTTTGCTGGAAATTTTGCAGCTTTGGGTCAATCTTCCCTCACGGCTAAAAATGAATGAACCGCGTTATGTGGGGCTGCAGCAAGAAGATATCCCGGTCATCAACCTGCCGGGCGGCGGCGAGCTTCGCCTGATTGCTGGGCACTGGCCAAATCAGACCGCCCCGATCACATCGTTGACGGGTGTATTCATGTCAACTCTGAAGTTTCCTTCAGGGGTTAGCGAACATTTACCAGCGGCGGCTGGGCGCCAAGTATTTCTCTACGTCGTGAGTGGTGACGTCACCATAGGCGGTAAGCCCGTAAAACCTCACCATCTCATTGAGGTCGACCGTCACGGCGAGAGCATTAGCATCGAAGCGCAAAGCGATGCTCGTCTGTTGTTTGGCCACGGCGATATAATCGACGAACCAGTTTACTCGCATGGCCCCTTCGTCATGACCACTCGCGCTGAAATTGTCCAGGCTGTGGAGGATTACCAGGCAGGACGTTTTGGCGGGTTAGATATGTCGTCTAACATCAGTTCTTGATGTCTCACTGCATGGAAGTATTACGACAATGGCGTCCCTGGCAGGATTCGAACCTGCGACCTGCCGCTTAGGAGGCGGCTGCTCTATCCTGCTGAGCTACAGGGACATAGCGGAAGGGCCAATAGTATAACGGCTGATGGCGCTAGCGCCAACCGCTGGAAGCGAAACACCTCTATGATCAGCGGGTTAAATCCACCCTAATAGGCGTAGTGCAAAGATGCCCAGGGTAATGGTCAGGCTCGCCATCAGGGTGGTGATGGCCACAATATTGGCCGCCAAGGCCGTGTTGCCGCCCAGCGCCTTGACCATCACAAAACTGGCGGCTGCTGTCGGGCTGGCAAAGAACAGGAACAGCAGCCCCAGCTCACGCCCCGAAAAGCCGATCAGCCAGGCTGCCAGCGTGGAAACAATCGGTAGCACCACCATTTTCAGCAGGCTGGCGCCTAGCGCAGCGTGGCTGCCTCGGCGCAAAGAAGTAACCGACAGCGTCGCACCGATGCAGATCAAGGCCAGCGGCAGCGTCAGGGAGGCGAAGTATTCACCGGATGTCAGCACCCATTCTGGCAAGGGGACTGAAAAGGCAGCAAAGGGAATCGCCAGCACCACGGAGAGGATCAGTGGATTTTTGGCAATGCCGATCATCAGCTGGCGCCAGCTCAAACGCTTGTCGGGATGAAAGGCCGTCAACACAATCACTGACAGGGTATTGTAGGTCAGAATGACCACCCCTAGCAGCACTCCCCCGGCAGACAGCCCGTAATTACCATACATGGCCGCGGCCAGTGCCAGGCCAACAATGCCACAGTTACCTCGAAAGGCCCCTTGGATATACACCCCGCGGTCGGTGTAGGGCACTTGGCGCCAAGCTCCCAGCCCACTGATTAGCAACTGCCCGACTGTGGCAATGGCGAAAAACATCAGCAGTGGCACATTCAGCGCCACGCTCAGATCAGCCTGTATCAAGCTCATGAAAATCAGCGTGGGCAAGGTTGCCTTGAACACCAGCGCAGAGGCTGTATTGATAAAGGCGCCATCCACCCAACCCAGTCGTTTAAGCCCGACGCCCAGGAATACCATGACAAACACAGGGAGGGTGACATCCAGCGTCCGTGCAAACAGTTCCAACAGGCTCACAGGCCCCATCCTCCCGATTCAATCACACTGATCTTCTCTATTAATCAAACAGATTGACTCACTCAAACAAGGCTTCCACATCCGGTTTGCCAGGCACCCTGACAATCAAGGCGTTACGGCCTTCCCCCTTGGCCTCGTAACTTGCCGCATCTGCACGGGCCATGGCGTCCTGAATGGTATGGTCATCTTCGTCAAAGGCCGTAACGCCAATACTCAAGGTTACTGTATATTCCTTACCCTGATGGGTAACGGAAATTTCACTGACGGCCTTGCGTAGCGAATCAGCAATCTTGCTGGCCTGATTCAACGTACAGCTGGGCAGCAACACGCCGAACTCGTCACCGCCCTGGCGCGCTACGTGGTCGCTGCGGCGCACTTCCCAGGCCACCACCTGAGCAATCCGGCGCAGCATTTCATCGCCCAGGGCGTGGCCACCCTCATCATTGATTGGCTTGAAATGATCCAGATCGAACAGCAGTAAGGCCGATGGGGTACTGGTTTTCTGATATTCCGCAAAAGCTTCTTCTAGACGACGTTCAAAGCCACGCCGGTTCAAAAGCCCTGTGAGCGGATCGTGCTCGGCTTCCCAGCGCTGCAGGGCCTCCTGCTCGCGGCGTGCAGTAATATCCTTGACGACTCCTACCATCCCCAACGAATGCTCCGCCTTGGACACCATGACAACCCGCGCATGCACATCCAGCCACAGGGTTTCGTGATCAGCACGCACAAAACGCAATTGGCGGATAAAGTCACGGTGGGTTTTCAGGCTGTGCTGCCACATATCAATCGCGCCCTGACGGTCATCCGCGTGGACTTGTTGTAACCAGTCGGACATTGGCATGGTAGCAGCAATACCTAGCATGTTGAGCAAAGCCGGGTTCATGTAGGTGATTTCGCCATCAAAATTGGCCACGAACATGCCTTGAGGAGTGGCATTCAGCACGGAATCCAGAAATGCTTCCCTCTCCTGCAGACTGTTTAACAGCAGTTGGCGCTCATCTTCGACACGATTAAATGTCAGCGACACGTCTTTAAGCTCACACATGGTGGTCATAAGAGTGACTTTGCTGCGCCGCCCCAGGCCGACTTCACCTATCTGGCATTCCAGCTGGCGCAATGGGCGCAGCATGCGTCCGAGGATCCACCACAGCAGAGGCATCATCAGGATGGCGAGCGCCAACCAGGCCCACCATAGTGTCTGAATATAGCCAGCCAGAGGTGTCTGCGCTTCCTGCATGGTAAGAAAGCGCCCTACCACCCAGCCCGCTGGCCATACCTGGCTGTAAGACTGCAACCCACGCTCGCCATTGATCAAAGGACCAACTGCCTGGCCTTGCCAGCCATCCAGCGCCTGATGGAGCCAGGGGTTATCGGCTGGGGGCGGCACATCATCCATGATTTTCTGTCGATTGGAGTGATACAACACCTTTCCAGATGCCGTCATGACCGCGACATAGTTGCCGGGGCTAGGCTGCATTCGCGCCAGGCGTGAAAACAGGCCGCTGGTTTTCAGGCTAACGATTCCTCCCACATAGCCGACGAACTGATTATCTCCGTCAAGCCTTGGAATACCCACGATCACCATGGGGTAGTGGCTGACCGGGCCCAAAAAGGGCTCGCTGACATAAGCCTTGCGGCTGCCTTTCAGCATGCGGAAGAACTCTGTTCCGGCACTTTCAAGCCCGGTGCGGTTATCAAGTATCGGCCAGTCAGCAATGATCACCCCGTTGGCATCAGCTACCAGTAGACCTTCAAACCATTCCAGCAACACATCGTTTTCTGCCAGTACCTGTTCCGCCTGCGTCGCACTATCTTCTACTCTGATTGTACTCGCTACTCTCTCAAGTGCATTGATGCGCGCATGCATCTGCTGGGAAATTTCATCCGCCAGCATGCTGGATTCATAGCTCAGGTGAGCCATGTTGTTTTGTTGCAGCATGGATTGCCCCAGGTACCAGGCCATCGCCAGCACCAGGGCCACAATTGCCAACCAGGTAAGGGCCAACCCGACAACCAGGCGTCCGCGTAAAGTGAGCAACCAAGCAAATACCTTCCAGTTTCTGGGTGACGCCACGCATTATCCTTTTAACGTCATGCAATTGATCATAATAATGTTAAATACAATTTTACATTATATAGAGTATTGGCAATCGGCGTATTTTAACACCCCCTTTAATACATCAAGGGCGCCAAAAGGCGCCCTTGAAAGACCCAACAATCGGGTTTATCAACAGATTGTTATCACTGATAAACCGGGAAACGCGAACAGACCTGCTCGACCTTGCTCTTGACCGTTTGCTCGATTTCGCTGGTGTCTTCACCGCGCGCCAGGACGTCGAGAATATCGCATATCCAGCCTGCCAGATGGCGGCACTGGTCTTCCCCAAAGCCGCGCGTGGTAACGGCAGGGGTGCCGATACGCAGGCCAGAAGTGACAAAGGGGCTTTGCGGATCGTTGGGAACGGCGTTCTTGTTAACGGTAATATGCGCACGCCCAAGCGCCGCGTCTGCGTCTTTACCGGTGACACCCTGCTTGATCAGGGAAAGCAGAAAGAGGTGATCCTCGGTACCGCCAGAGACAATATCAAAACCACGCTCCATGAATACCTCAGCCATCACCTGGGCATTCTTGATGACCTGCTGCTGGTAGGCCTTGAACCCAGGCTCCATGGCTTCCTTGAAGCAGATCGCCTTGGCCGCGATCACGTGCATCAGAGGGCCGCCCTGGCCACCGGGGAAGACCGCTGACTGCAGTTTCTTCTCGATATCGGCATCGCCTTCGGCTGACAGGATCACGCCGCTGCGCGGTCCGCGCAGGGTCTTGTGGGTCGTCGAGGTGACCACATGGGCATGCGGCAGTGGGCTGGGGTAGACACCCGCCGCCACCAGGCCGGATACATGAGCCATGTCGACCAGCAGGTAAGCACCCACTTCATCGGCAATCTCACGGAACTTTGCCCAGTCAACAATTTGTGAGTAGGCCGAGAAACCGGCAATGATCATCTTCGGTTGGTGCTCACGTGCCAGGGAAGCGACCTGATCATAGTCAATCAGCCCCTGCTCGTTGAGGCCATACTGCACGGCATTGTAATGCTTGCCGGAAAAGTTGGGTTTGGCACCGTGAGTCAGGTGGCCACCAGCATCCAGGCTCATACCCAAAATGGTATCACCGGGCTTGACCAGCGCCTGAAACACGGCGCTGTTAGCCTGGGAGCCGGAATGCGGCTGGACGTTGGCATAGGTTGCGCCAAACAGTTCCTTGGCGTAATCAATCGCCAGGTTTTCCGCAATATCAACAAACTCACAGCCGCCGTAGTAACGTTTGCCCGGGTAGCCTTCTGCGTATTTATTGGTCAGCTGGCTACCCTGGGCTTCCAATATCCGGGGGCTAGCGTAGTTTTCGGACGCGATCAGTTCGATGTGGGCTTCCTGGCGCTCCACTTCTTTCTGCATGGCATCAAACAGCACATCATCGAATCCGGCAATTTTCATGTCGCGGCTGAACATCGGCGGTAAACCTCATAGCGAAAGGTCAGACTGGAAAAACAGTTAGGAGCCCTATCATAACGCAGGTGCGCAAGGGTTTCATTGCTTGTTGATCAAGTCGATCATGAATCCTGCTCATGGGGTTTCCAGACGGGTTTCCAACAGGTCATTCAGTCGGCTCAATACCGTCAGACGCGCCCGGCGCTTATCATCGGTGTTGATCAGCAGCCAAGGGGCACCCTGGGTGTGGGTATGGACCAGCATATCGTCAAGCGCCTGCTGGTAATCGTCCCAACGCTGGCGGTTTCGCCAGTCTTCATCAGTCAGCTTATGCTGCTTGTGCGGCGTATTGGCGCGGTCCTTGAAACGCTTCAGCTGCTCGTCCTTGCTGATGGCGAGGAAAAACTTGCCCACCACGGCACCATGAGCCAACAGCTGATCTTCAAAATGGCAGATTTCCGTGAAGCCTCGCTGCCAGTCGGTATGCCTGGCAAAGCCTTCCACCCGCTCGACCAACACGCGCCCGTACCAGGTGCGGTCAAAAATCGCCACGCGGCCATCCCGAGGCAGGCGTCGCCAGAAGCGCCACAGCCAGGGTTGCAAACGTTCCTCATCGCTTGGCGCCGATACGCTATAAACCCGGTAATAACGGGCATCCAGGGCAGTCGTTACCCGGTGGATACTACCACCCTTCCCGGCGGCATCATGGCCTTCAAACGCCAGTACTACAGGTATGCCGCGCTGCAGGCAGCGCCTGTGGTTATGAGCCAACCTGGCCTGCAGCTCACCCAAGGCTTGGCGGTAGACTTTTTTGGGGATTTTTGAATCCTGGGCACTGCTCTCTGGCGCGAATTCGTCATCAAGCGCTAGACGCTGAGGCGCCAGACGAGCGTTATCATCTTTGCCCGGCCCGCTGGCACTCTGCAATGATAAGCTTGCAGAAGCAGCCGGCAATGGTGCCGGCTGAGACAAGGCACTCTGCAAAAGGGCCGTGATTTCATTAAGCTGCTGCGACGGCGTTTCACTGGCAATACAGTGCCAGGGCGCATACGCGGTGTGAGTAGCCGCGCGCATCCGCTCAGCACACTGCTGGATGGCTGCATACTGGGCGTGACGCTGCCAGTGCCTTTCGCTGACCTGCCAGGCATGCGTCGGGTCAGACTGAAGATGGTGCAAGCGCTCTGCCTGTTGCGCCTTGCCGATATCCAGCCAGACTTTCACCACTACTACGTTGTCATGCGCCAGGGTGGCTTCAAAGCGATTGATCTCATCCAGCCGATCGGCAAAGGCTCCCACCTGGATGCGCTGTTCCACACGGGAAAACAGAACATCGCCATACCAGCCATGCACGAAAACGCCTACTCGGCCTCTGGCAGGCACCCTGCGCCAGTAGCGCCACCAGTAGGGCCGCAGGCGGTCTTCCTCGCTGGGCGCCAGGGCATGAACCTCGGTCTGGCGGTTTTCCAACCAGTGGTTGAGCTGGTTGACCAGCACGCTTTTATGGGTAGCGGCGTGCCCCGCCACCACTAGCATCACCGCCTTGTCTTCACGCTGCGCCATATCCAGCTGGGCTTTAAGCAACGCATAGCGCCGCGCTTTTTCATCCAGCCCCGTCATGGTTACGCCTCTCCCAATAATCCAAGGCTGGCCGCAGGCGCCTGGCGCCGCAGTCCACGCGACAGCCAGTGGCCAATCACACCAATCAGCAGGGCGCCACCCAGGGGCAACACCAGCCACAGCATGCCGTGCAGACGCGGCGGCAGATCCAGCCAGTAAATGTAAAGCACTCCAGTGGCAAGTTCAGCCAGAGCCGCACCCATCAAACCACTGGCTATGCCCAGCAGGGCATACTCGGCGCCTTGAATGCGTGAAATCATCCGATTACCAGCCCCGAACACTCGCAGCAGGCCGCTTTCATGAGCGCGTACCGGGCGGCTGGCCGTCAGGGCGGCATACAGCACGCTCACCCCGGCCAGCAATACCAGCGCCAGAATCAGCTCGATTGCCCGGGTGACCTGGGTCAGCACATCGCGCACCTGGCCAAGAATGGCGTCAACGTTGAGCAGGGTTACGCCTGGAAAGCGCTCAACCAGTTCGCCGGTCAGGTTCTGTTCATCTTCGGGCAGATAGAAGGCGGTAATAAAACTATGGCCAAAGGTTTCCAGCACGCCTGGTGGGAAAATCACATAGAAGTTCGGGTTGAAACTATCCCAGTTGAGACTGCGCAAACTGGTTAACTGGGTCTTGATATCACGCCCGCCAACGCTAAACGTCAAGGTATCTCCCAACCCTAACCCCAAGCGATCAGCCAGGCCATCTTCCATGGAAACAGGCACCGGTGGCATCTGCTCAACGACATCCAGCTCGGCCATCCAGCCGATGGATGGCACCTCTTCGCTGGGGGCGACGTCGAACCACTCCCCAGCCACTACTTCGTTACCTTCAGGCACTTCTGCCTGCCAGGTCAGGTTAAGCTCGCGGCGCAGGGCGTTATCACCGCGCGCCTCTGGGTCAACCGCTTGCCGGGGCGGCATATCGTTAATCTGGGTAATCCGCCCGCGTACCATGGGGTAGAGGGTACTTTGCGCCGCCACATGCGGTGCAATGGCCTCTTCAAAAGGGTCACGCTCGGGGGGCTGAATATTGATTGCAAAATAGTTGGGGGTATTTTCCGGCAGTTGGGCCTGCCAGGTAGTCAGCAGATCACCGCGCACCAGCACCATCATGGCCATGGCAAAGAAGGTCACCGAAAATGCCAGCAGCTGACCCAGCCCGGCCTGACGTCGTCTGGCCAACTGGCGTCCCCCCAGGCGTAATGCCTGCTGCCATTCGCCATGGCCTTTCAGACCTTGCACCAGGCGTAGTACAGCGCTCAGTAACAGAGTGCTCAGCACCCACAGAAGCGCCAGCATCACCCCTCCACCGGCCAGCAGCACCAGCGACAGCAACGCACTGCCGGAATAAAGCCACAGCAAGCCCCCGAACACCAGAGCCGCAAACACTACCACCAGCCAAGCCGATGGGGGTAACGGATCGAGCTCCCGACGCAGTACCTTGAGGGCGCTGACCCGCTGGATGCGTAACAGGGTGGGGCCAGCAAACCCCACCAGGACGGCAATCGCGGTAAAGACGCCCAGCAGCAGCGGCATAATACCCGGCGGCGGCAGCGTCATGGGCAGGAAATTGGCCAGCAGCGCCAGCAGGATGGCCTGCCCCACCAGACCCAGCAGAGCACCTAATAATGAGGCCACCAGCGCCAGGCCGATCAGCTGCAGCCCGAAAATGATACCCAGCTGCTGCTGACTGGCGCCAAAGCAACGCAGCAAGGCGGCGGTATCCAGGTGGCGCTCGACATAGCGGCGAGTGGACATGGCTACGGCAACGCCTGCCAACAGCACCGCTGCCAGCCCGGCGATGCCCAAATAGCTTTCCGCCCGTTCAAGGGCATTGCCCAGCTGGGGTCGGTCGGCGCGAATATCACGCACTTCCACGCCTTCACGGCGTAATTCATTCAATAATGGCTGAACAGCGTCAAGCGCTTCGGGTGGCCCTGCAGCAAGAATCTCGAACTCCACCCGCGAGCCTTCCTGGATCAGGCCGGTTGCCTCCAGGTCGTCAACATGCACCATCAAGCGTGGATTGAAATTGCCGAAGCCTGCCGATTGATCGGCCTCCCGTTCGATAAAACCTGTGACAGTCAGGGTGGTGTCGCCCACCTTGATCTCATCCCCCAGCACCAGATCAATCAGATTGGCCAGGCGAGGGTCTGCCCAGGCTTCCCCGGCAGGCGGGCCGGAGGCCAGAGATTCCACGCCGTCTCCTCGCTCAACCTGGGAGACCCCATAATGCGGGTAGACATCATCCACTGCCTTGAGGCTGGCCGGCTGGAAGCGTTCACCCTTGCGAATCATCGATACCAGATCAACCTGATCGCTCAGGATAAACCCGGCACCTTCCAGCGCTTCACGGACATCAGGCGCAAAGGGGTCGCGCTGTTCAATGACCAGATCACCGCCCAGCAGCTGGCTGGCCTGACGCTCCAGCCCGCGCTCGATACGGTCGATAAAAAAGGCAATCATCGTCGATGCAGCGACGGCCAGCACAAGGGCAGCAAACAGGGCACGCACGTCCGCTGCGCGTAAATCACGTTTCAGACTGCGCACTGCAAGGCGAACGTTGTTGGCATTCATGCACTTTCCTCACTGGACGCTTCAGCCTCGGGCTGAAATTCGCTGAGATAGCCGTTTTCAAGGCGCAGGCAGCGGCTGCAGCGGCGCGCCAGGGCATGGTCATGGGTCACCAGAATCAGGGTCGTACCGGCTTCCTGATTCAGGGAAAACAAGAGGTCAATTACCTGGGCACCAGTTTCCGGGTCCAGGTTGCCTGTGGGTTCATCGGCAAAGACCAGTTCCGGGTCGGTCACAAAGGCACGGGCAATCGCTACCCGCTGCTGTTCACCGCCGGAAAGCTGCTTGGGAAGGTGGCTGGTACGCTCACCCAGCCCGACCCGCTCCAACCAGTACTGGGCTGTTTTCAGCTCGCCAGAACGGGGAGAGAGTTCAAGCGGCAAGAGCACGTTTTCAACCGCGCTAAGGGTCGGCAACAGCTGAAAATTCTGAAACACGAACCCTACCCTTCCGGCACGCAACCCCGCCCGGCCATCTTCATCAAGGCGGCCCAGAGCGTGGCCAAACATCATCAGCTCACCTTCACTGGGAATATCCAGGCCTGCCAACAGCCCCAGCAGGGTCGATTTACCCGCCCCGCTTTTACCCAGTATGGCGACGCTTTCACCTGCCACGACGTTCAGCGACAGATTCTGTAGGATGGATAAGGTGCGTTCACCACTGGTAACAGTCTTGCATAAAGATGTTGCCTGGAGCACCGTGTTTGCGGCACCTTGCTGGCCAGAAGCGGTCAACGTTTCAGGCGTAACCCTGGATGATGAATCAGAGGAATCGGACATGAAGCGGAGTACCTTTTCAATAAGTGCTTTTTTGATAAAGACTTTTTCAATAAATGCGGGTCGGGATAAGCCTAGACCCACAAGTGTGACATGGCCGCTTGTGGTACTGCTAATGATGTTTGTCCTCTTGATACCGGCCACGGTTCAGGCAGATGAGCGCCTGCGTCTGATGGTGATGGGTGATAGCCTCAGTGCTGCCTACAATATGGACCAGGAACAGGGTTGGGTCGCCCTGTTGGCTGAACGCCTGGGCGATGATGTCGATGTCATCAACGCCAGCGTTAGCGGCGAAACCAGCGGTGGCGGTGCCCAGCGCCTTCCTGACCTGCTCAAGCAGCATGAGCCTAACATGGTTCTTCTTGAGCTTGGCGGCAACGATGGTTTGCGCGGCCTTTCGCCACAGCAGATGCATGACAACCTGGCCCGGATGATCGAACAAAGCCAGGCCGCTGATGCCGAGGTGATACTCCTGGGCATTGATATACCACCGAACTACGGCTCCGCCTACCGCGAGGCGTTCAAGAACGTTTTCACCCGACTGGCCGATAATTATGACGTTGCTTTTCTTCCTTTCCTGCTTGAAGGGGTTGCCCTTGAAGACGAGCTGATGCAGGACGATGACATTCATCCTACTGCAGAAGCACAGCCCATTATTCTGGAAAACGTCTGGTCATTGCTGGCTCCCAGAGTAGAACGCCAGCTCGCCCAGCAGGCTACCGACTGAGGCAGTGTATCAGGCAGCAGTTTTCTGGCGTTGCTGTAGGCCCAGGCCACCCAGTATCAGTACAAGCCCGACCAGGGTAGACGGCAGAATCGGCTCACCGACGACCCAGAACAGCAATAGCAGTGAAACAGGCGGCGAAAGAAAGATCAGATTGGAGACCTTGGCGGTGCGCGAGACCTTATGCACCGCCAGCTGCCAAAGAATAAAAGCAATCCCCATTTCAAAAAGCCCTACATAAACGCCCGCCCCCAAGGCGGGCCAGCCATGCCAGTTAAACCCCGGCCCAAACAGCAAGAGCGCTGTCAGCACCGGCAGGCCAACGCTGAAGTTCTGCCATTGGCCCACCAGTGGTTCTCTGGCGTCTCGCGCATTGAGTAGCCAGTAAAGCGCCCAAAGCAAGGTCGAAGCCAGGGCCAGCAAGACTCCTAGGGAATCGGCAAACTGCACGTTCATCACCTGCCCACGGGTTGCAATCACCCAGACGCCCGCATAGGCCACCAGCCCGGCGATGATATCCATGCGCGTCAGCCGCTGGCCCAGAATCGGCACGGCCAGCAGGGCCATCGCCAGCGCCCAGGTGTAGTTGAGTGCCATGGCTTCTTGCCCAGGTAAGCGATCGTAGGCGGCAAACAGCACCAGATAGTAGGCCACCGGATTCATCAGCCCGGCCCAGGCCGCCGTGCGCCAGCCACTCGTCAGCGCCTGCCGCCCCTGGCCACGCCATACCATCAGAGCGCCCATTAATAACCAGGACACCAGTGCGGCCACCCACATCAGCTCAAGCGGAGTCATCCATTCAAGCGCCACCTTGAAGGCCGTTGCCACCGTCGACCACAGCATGACCGCCCCCAGGCCATAGAGGATTGCCTGTCTATCCTGATTCATGCTCCGTCCTCACAAAGGCTGCTAAAGACGTTGCTGTTCAGCGAACTGACATAAGTGCCGGTTAAGCTACCTATAGCGGGCAAGCAACATATAAAACGGGACATCACGCCGCTCCTAAATGGGCAAAAAGCTTGCTAGGCTGGGAACTAGGCTTCATTATTTTTTGATTCCATATGTTTGGCAGGCAACATTTTGTGCTCTGGGCTTGTGATGGCCCCAACATAACAGCCGTGGAGGCGTAATGGCAGGACCTGACATTTCTCAGACGCAGATCTATGAATGGCTGACCGGGGATGAAAACACCCGGATGTGCGACGACATTCCTGATAGTGCCTGCCAGGATCAGCCCCAAAATTTCATGCGTCACCTTTGGGCCTCGCTGGGCAACAAGTTGGCTGATGAGCTTTCCAGCGCCCGGCTGGTACTGCCCTGGCTGATGGGGGTGATAGGCGCACCGGTCTGGATGGTCGGCCTGCTGGTCCCGATTCGTGAGTCTGGCGCCCTTTTACCCCAGGTGTTTGTCGCCGGTTTTATCCGCCTAAAACCCCAGCGCAAATGGGTCTGGGTGGCTGGCGGGCTGCTCCAGGCGCTGAGCGCCCTGGCACTGGCACTGCTGGCCCTCATGGGTAGCGGCACCCTGGGGGGTACGCTGGTACTGGTCGCATTGGTGGCCTTGTCCCTGGCCCGTGGGCTTTCATCCATTGCCACAAAAGATGTAATGGGTAAGACCATTGCCAAAAAGCGCCGTGGCACCCTGATGGGTTGGAGCGGCAGCGTTGCAGGTGCAGCCACCCTGCTGGCCGGTGGCGTACTGATGCTGTTTGAAGACCGCCCTGGCCAGATGGCACTGGCCGTATTACTTGGCATAGCGGCACTTGGCTGGGCACTTAACGCTTTTTGTGCGGCACGTATTCAGGAAACACCGGGGGCTATCGACGGCGGCGAAAACGCCTGGGACAGCCTGAAGCTTGGTCTTTCGCTGCTTAAAGAAGACCGCACCTTTCTCCACTTCAACCTGGCCCGCGCCCTACTGCTGTCAAGTGCTCTGGCCCTGCCCTATATCGCGCTACTCGGCCAGCAGCAGAGCGGCGCTCAGCTGGGGGGCCTGGGTCTGCTGGTGGTAGTATCCGGCCTGGCAGGCATGCTGGCCGACCCTGTTTGGGGCAAACGAGCGGATACCTCCAGTCGCCGGGTCATGCGCGATGCTGCCATTGGCACACTGGTCTGCTGTCTGCTTGCCGCCCTGCTGGCCTGGTTACCAGCCAACTGGACCACGCAGATCTGGCCTTATGCACTGATCTATGGATTATTGGTCATTGTTCATCACGGGGTGCGACTGGGGCGTAAAACCTACCTGGTGGATATGGCCAGCCAGGATAATCGCGCTCTTTATGTAGCGCTTTCCAACACCTTGACCGGCGTCTTGATGCTGATTGTCGGTGGTGTCCTGGGTGGACTGGCACAATGGCTGGGAAGCACGGCCTTACTGGTGGTTCTCGCTTTAGCGGCTTTTGGCGCCATCCTAAGCGCCCAGCAATTGCCGGAAGTTGAATAGCACACCGATAAATTTAATAACGTAACAGACTTAATGGGATAGCCGCATCACAGCCTGACAATAGGTCAAGCATGGATTGCATTAACCGATATAGCTCGACAATATAGGTAGCAGGGTAAGCAAGCCAGACAAGGCGACATTTGCTATTCTGGTTCTGATACACTGTTAAACAAACCGACAAGCACCCAAAGAAGTGCCGATTGGCCATGGCTCACTCATAAAATGGTCGGCGGAAAGGACTGGAGCTGCAACAGGAAACTCTTAATGAAACGATCTCCCTTGATCAGCCCGGAATTACTCGAGCGGATTGTTGATGCTTCCGAAGACGGCATTGTGGTTGCCGAACAGGAAGGCGACGAAAATATTCTGATCTACGTCAACAAAGGCTTTGAGCGACTGACAGGCTACAGCGCGGACGAAATCCTCTATCGCGATTGCCGTTTTCTACAGAATGACGACCGCGACCAGGAGGCACTTCAGGCAATTCGTGAGGCACTGAAGGAAGGGCGACCCTCCCGGGAAGTATTGCGCAATTACCGTAAAGACGGCAGCACCTTCTGGAACGAGCTGTCCATCACGCCGGTCTACGATGAAGACGACAAGCTGATGTACTACATAGGCGTTCAGAAAGACGTCACGGAACGGGTTGAAGCCCAGATGGCACTGGATGCCCTGCGCAAACAGCAGGAAGACACGCCCCAGTGACGACGGACAGAGTGCATTTAGCCACTGTTATTGTCATGAAAAATGCTTCAGGGGCTTGATCTCCAACCTCGACGGCGTTATATAGCGATAAACGCAGCCACATAATGGGTGGCTGTTGCTATATGACACAGCCCTTCACCATGGTGAAGTCTCAAGCTGCCGGTTTACCGGCTTGGGTTGGAGAGCCTCGATATGCGCCGTGACCCCATTGATCGTAATACCCACCACTATCCGTCTGATCATTCCTCGGACTTTCTTGACAGCGATGACCTGGATTCCCAGGAAGCGGTCAACGACGAACATTACGGGCGCAGCCGTTCGAGCAAAAGCGATACGCTGAAAGCCCGACGTCGCGTTGAGGCCCTGCTGGAAGAACGTCGCCTGCGTAAGGCCCTTGACGACGACTGGTACAGCGACGACTGAGTGTTGATTCCCTACCGATGTCTGGCGTAACCAGTGCACCTGGCATAACGCCCCATTCAGGAATACGGCTCTGGCCTTTAGTCACGACCGGCACTATCATCATGTGACACCTGCTTGGTATAACGGCTGAACCGTCGTAGCCTGTTTTGCTCATCAAGCAGCCAGTGATTTTTATTCAGTAAGGCTTAATCAGTAACTTTCATTTCCCAACCTATCGGATTTCCATGGCGCAATACGTATATACCATGAACCGGGTCGGCAAAATTGTGCCGCCCAAGAAACAGATTCTGAAAGATATCTCACTGTCTTTCTTCCCTGGCGCCAAGATTGGCGTGCTGGGCCTGAACGGCGCGGGTAAATCAACCCTGCTGCGCATCATGGCCGGTGTCGATCAGGAGTTCGAAGGCGAAGCCCGCCCGATGTCAGGCATCAATGTCGGCTATCTTCCTCAGGAGCCGGAGCTGGATGATGACAAGAATGTCCGCGATACCGTTGAGGAAGCCCTGGGTGCCCTGAAAGAAGCCCAGGAGCAGCTTGATGCCGTATATGCCGCCTATGCCGAGCCGGACGCCGACTTTGATGCCTTGGCCAGCGAACAGGCACGCCTTGAAAACATGATCGAGGCCGCTGATGCGCATAACATGGAGCGCAAGCTCGACGTTGCCTCCGAGGCGCTGCGCCTACCGCCCTGGGAAGCCAGGGTCGGCAACCTGTCGGGCGGTGAGCGCCGCCGGGTAGCCCTGTGCCGTCTGCTGCTCTCAAACCCGGACATGCTGCTGATTGACGAGCCAACCAACCACCTTGACGCCGAATCCGTCGCCTGGCTGGAACGTTTCCTGCACGATTATAGCGGCACTGTCGTTGCCATTACCCACGACCGTTACTTCCTGGATAACGTGGCCGGCTGGATTCTTGAACTTGACCGCGGTCAGGGCATTCCGTTTGAAGGCAACTACTCTCAGTGGCTCGAACAGAAAGATCAGCGCCTTAATCAGGAAGCCAAGCAGGAAGCCTCGCGCCAGAAAGCCATCAAGCAGGAGCTTGAATGGGTGCGCTCAAACGCCAAAGGGCGTCAGGCCAAAAGCAAGGCGCGTCTCAACCGCTTTGAGGAAATGCAGTCCGGAGATTTCCAGAAGCGTAACGAGACCAACGAGATCTATATTCCGCCTGGCCCACGCCTGGGCGACAAGGTCATCGAGTTCCACAATGTCACCAAGCGCTTTGATGACAAGCTGCTCTACGAAGACCTGTCATTTGCCATTCCGCCTGGCGCCATTGTCGGTATCGTTGGCGGCAACGGTGCGGGTAAATCGACGTTGTTCAAGCTGATTACCGGCCAGGAACAGCCCGACGCCGGCGAAGTGGTGATTGGCGAAACTGTCGACATCGCCTACGTTGAACAGCTTCGTGATGCTCTGGATGACAAGCAGACCGTTTGGGAGGCTGTATCAGGGGGCCAGGATATTCTCAATATCAATGGCTATGAAGTCGCGTCGCGCGCCTATGTCGGGCGTTTCAACTTCAAGGGTAATGATCAGCAAAAGCGCCTGGATGAACTTTCCGGCGGTGAGCGTGGCCGTCTGCAGCTGGCACAGACTCTGAAACAGGGCGCCAACGTGCTGCTGTTGGACGAACCTTCCAACGACCTGGATATTGAAACCCTGCGCGCTCTGGAAGAAGCCCTGCTGGCCTTCCCGGGCTGTGCCATGGTGATCTCGCACGACCGTTGGTTCCTTGACCGCATCGCCACCCATATACTGGCGTTCGAAGGGGATTCCCAGGTGGTATTCTTTGACGGTAACTACACCGAATATGAAGAAGATCACAAGAAGCGCGTCGGCAACGACACTCCGAAACGCATGAAGTATAAGCGTATCGACGCCTGATCCAGGCGTTTGACAATATTTGCTTGACTGGCACCCCGGCCCCTCTTCCCTTCAGGAACAGGGCGCTGGGGTGCCTTTGTTTAACGCTGCCTTTATGTCCCATTGGACTACTGACGCCTTTGTTACCCACCCTCCAGGGAGTTTCCTATGGCCGATAAGCAATCAGGTTCGCCACCCACTCTTTTGATCACAGGTTGCTCAAGCGGCATTGGTCACGCCGCTGCGCACACCATGCAATCACGTGGCTGGCGAGTGCTGGCAACCGCCAGGCAGCCCGCCGATGTGCAACGATTAACGCAAGAAGGCCTCGAAGCCTTTCAGATTGATCTTGCCGATAGCGCCTCGATCGAAGCCGGTATGGCAGAACTGATGAAGCGAACCGGAGGCAAGCTCGATGCACTTTTCAACAACGCCGCCTACGGCCAGCCGGGAGCAGTGGAAGACCTGAGCCGAGAAGTGCTTCGCCAACAGCTCGAGGTCAACCTGCTGGGCACCCATGAACTGACTGCTCGGGTGCTGCCATTGATGCGCGCCCAGGGACACGGCCGAATCGTTCAGAACAGTTCCGTGCTGGGGTTTGCTGCACTGCCTTATCGGGGGGCTTACGTGTGCTCAAAATTTGCTCTTGAGGGGCTGACCGACACCCTGCGCCTGGAACTTGATGGCAGTGGTATCCATGTCAGCCTGATCCAGCCTGGCCCGATCAACAGCCGTTTTCGTGACAATGCCTATCGGGCATTTCAGGCCAACATTGAGACTGCTCATAGTGCTCACGCCTCCACCTATCGGAAGGTTGAAGCCCGATTAGCAGGGGCCGATGGGGGCAAAACGCCCTTCACCCTTGACCCCGAAGCTGTCGTTGACCGATTGATTCACGCACTAGAGCACCCACGCCCAAAGGCTCGCTACGCTGTCACCTTGCCGACCCGAATATTCACGCTGTTAAGACGCATACTGACAAGCCGAGGTATGGATGCCGTCTTGCTACACTCAACCCGCGCTGAGCGCCGCTAGCCAGTCTCAATGTCCAGCCCTATACATCTGCTCGATCCTTTCCTTTAATACCGGACCACACATACCAGAGTCAAGGGCTCACATTGCCTTTACGATGTGATCATCCTGCCGGCCAGGTAAACTCACGCCCGCCCATCAGGTGCATATGGATGTGATAGACCGTCTGACCACCCATTTCATTGCAGTTCATCACTACCCGATAACCGTCTTCAGCAAAGCCTCTTTCTTTAGCCAGCTTGGCGGCGGTGTACTGCAGGCGACCAATAATGGCCAAATCGGCTTCCTCAATATCATTAAGGGTCGCAATATGCTTTTTGGGGATGATCAGGATATGCGTGGGTGCCTGGGGGTTGATGTCATTAAAGGCCAACACCTCATCGTCTTCATAAACGATATCCGCCGGTATTTCACGCTTGATGATTTTGCAGAACAGACAATCCATGGAAAGCTCCTTGATCTGGATACAGCAGGTTATTGGTCAGCCGTTGCAGCGAGCGTAAGGATTCCAGCTTAGCGAAAACGCCGCTGGGCGAGCAAATGACGTACCAGCGGGGCAAGAATCAGCTCCATCGCCAGTGACATTCGAGACCCCGGTACCACCAGGGTATGCGGGCGGGACATAAAGGCGTCCTGGATCATCGCCAGCAGCCAGGGAAAATCCACCTTTGAAGGATCACGGAAGCGGATAACCACAAAGGACTCCGAATCGGTGGGAATGTCCTGCACCTCAAAGGGGTTGGAGGTATCCACCGTCGGCACCCGCTGAAAATTGATATGGGTGCGCGAGAACTGCGGTTGGATGTAACGCACATAATCATCCATGCGCCCCAGAATGGTGTCAATCACGGCTTCCTGGGAGTAACCGCGCATCTTGGTGTCGCGGTCAATCTTCTGGATCCACTCCAGGTTCATGGTGGGTGCCACACCAATCATCAGGTCCACATGGCGGGCAATATCGTAGTCTTCAGTTACCAGGCCGCCGTGCAACCCCTCATAAAACAGCAGATCCGTGCCACAGGGTAACGACTGCCATTCAGTAAAGGTGCCTACCCGGTAGCCCGCCTCGATCTTCTGTTTATCTTCTGCGTGGATATAGTGACGGAACTGCCCTGTGCCGTGTTCGCCGTATTCGCTGAACAGTCCCTCAAGACGATCAAGCAGGTTGGCTTCTACCGCAAAGTGCGAGAGTTCATCCTTGCGCTCCGGCTCTTCACGAAACATGCGGTGCAGCTCTTTACGGGTGTAGCGATGGAAGGCATCGCCATCCACCATGGCCGCATGCACATCCTCACGCTGGAACATGCGCTCAAAGCTGCGCCGTACCGTGGTGGTACCCGCCCCGGATGACCCTGTGACAGAGATGATCGGATACTCACGGGACATCAGCAGAGTCTCGCTTTTGCCAGGGCCTGAACAACCTCAGCCGGCACCGCCACCGGGCGGCCCTCGGCAGGGTCGATCACCAAGAGGTTAAGACGTGCGGTTGCCACCAGCCGCGCGCCTTCATCCGCCAGCACACGATGATAGACGCTCAACGCCTTACCCACCGGTTCAGGGATTGCGGTCTCTACCACCAGAACATCGGGGCAGCGTGCTTCGCTTTGATACTGCACGGCCAGATCCGCCACCACGCTTGGGTAACCCGCCAGATCCCACTCGGGATATCCCAGAGCCATCAGCGCCTGCAAACGGGCCTCATGCAGCAGGGATACCAAGGCATCATGGCCAAGATGACGGCCATAGTTCATATCCGTCACCCGCACACTGATCGAATGATGATGGATCACCGCATCAGTGGGAAAGTCGAGCTTTACACGCTCCATTTTTCAGGCTCCATTTGATACGTCCAGTCTGACAGGATCAGTGGCGACGTCTGGCAGGTTAAAATCATGTCATCAATGAGACTGCTCCCGGGTAATGGCCCGGTAGGCAATGTCCGAACGGTATTCGGCACCTGCCCAGCGAATCTCGGCAACGCCCTGATAGGCCAGCTGCTGCGCCCGGGAAACGCTCTCGCCCAGCGCGGTAACACACAGGACACGCCCACCGGCCGTGGTGATATCGCCCTCAGCCGACAGCGCCGTACCCGCATGAAACACCTTGCAGCCACGCTGTTCGGCAGCATCCACTCCCTCAATCACATCGCCCTTGCGATAGCTGCCGGGGTAGCCACCCGCGGCCATGACAACCCCCACGGCGGCACGCGGATCCCATTCACAACTACATCCGGCAAGCTTGCCTTCAGCACCGGCCAGGCATAGCTCGGCAAAGTCGGATGTCAGGCGAAGCATGATCGGCTGGGTTTCCGGATCTCCGAAACGGCAGTTGAACTCGATCACTTTCGGGTTGCCGGCTGAATCAATCATCAGGCCCGCGTACAGAAAGCCACTATATGGCATGCCTTCAGCAGCCATGCCCTGTACGGTGGGCAAAATAACTTCCTGCATGATGCGCGTATCAATGTCCGGCGTTACCACAGGAGCCGGTGAATAGGCGCCCATGCCACCGGTGTTGGGGCCTTCATCGCCATTGTAAGCACGCTTATGGTCCTGGCTGGTGGCCATGGGAACTACGTTCTCACCATCGACCATGACGATAAAACTGGCTTCTTCGCCTTCAAGGAATTCTTCGATCACCACCCGAGCACCGGCATCACCAAAGGCGTTGGCTTCCAGCATATCGCGAATGGCCGCCTCGGCTTCGGCGTCGTTCATGGCGACGATAACGCCTTTGCCGGCAGCCAGACCGTCCGCCTTGATAACAATCGGCGCGCCCATTTCATGCAGATAGGCCAGTGCAGGCTCCACCTCGGTAAAGGTCTGATAGGCCGCACTGGGAATTTGATGGCGGGCCAGAAAATCCTTGGTGAAAGACTTGGAACCTTCCAGCTGGGCAGCGGCCTGGGTCGGGCCAAAAATGGCCAACCCTGCTGCCTGAAAAAGATCCACCACGCCCTCCACCAGGGGTGCCTCAGGGCCCACTACCGTCAGACCTACCTGCTCTGCCTTGGCAAGCGCCAGCAGGCCCTCCAGGTCGCTGACAGCAAGGTCAATATTTTCAAGCTTGGGCTCACCCGCCGTGCCCGCGTTACCCGGTGCTACCAGGACTTTTTCTACCTTGTCCGATTGCGCCAACTTCCAGGCCAGCGCATGTTCACGGCCACCGCCGCCTATCATCAAAACCTTCATGTGAGCCCTTTTCGGCAGGAATCATCGTAATATGGAGAAACGCCTATTATGCCACAGCCTGTTTGTGTCTGTAGATGTCGGCTGTCTTTCCCCCAGTCCGCCTATTAGCCAGTACGCCAATCAGCTATCTGCTTCATCATTTTTTTTCTTTCGAGTATCCATCCCCGGCGCGTTTTCATCCTTATTGATAGTGTTCTGCCAGAAACGCATATTTTCTTCGGCAAGCTCGCGCATGAACTCCATAGGTGAATGGCGAATCGCTTTCTGCCATTGATCCTGCATGCGTTTTTGCTGTTCCAGCATCAGCTGGGTTCCCTGCTCCAGGTAACGCGCCAGCGGCAAGGGAGATGACATATCATAGACGCGTATCAACTGGGCCAGCAGATCGTTGGAGAAAACCTCCGACTCACCGTCGGCCTGCTCCTGCTCGATAATAATCGAGAGCAGAATGGTCCGCGTGATATCCTCGCCGCTTTTCGCATCTTCAACGCGAAAAGCGGCTTCTTCCAGAATCAGCTTGCGCAAGTCTTCCAGCGTGACATAGCGACTTTGCTCGGTATCATACAAACGACGATTGGCATACTTACGAATCACACGCACGGCGACTCTCCTTGAAACGCGAAAAAAGCTGTTATTTTCTTTGCAGCTATTGTGCCTGCCCTGCGCCACCATGCAAGCACAGAGATGATTATCCGCCTTTTCAACCTATAATGAATCAGCACAGCGAGCCACATGAACGTCATCTTACTCGACCCCAAAGATGCCATCACGCCTGATGAGTTTATCATTCGCGACACTCGGCGCCTGCGCCACCTGCGGGATGTCCACCGGGCCCAACCGCAGGATCGCTTTTCCATTGGCTTGCTGGGCGGTCAGCTCGGCAAAGCAACCTTGCAGTCACTTGATACAGACCATGCACGGCTGAAAATAGACACACTTGACACACCGCCGCCGCCTGCTCTGCCCGTGCATCTGGTGCTGGCGCTGCCCAGGCCGCGCATGCTGGCGCGTTCGCTGGAACACGTCACCGCGCTAGGCGTCAAGGACATCACCCTGCTGCACACTCGCCGGGTGGAAAAAAGCTATTGGCAATCGCCAGAGCTGGAGAGCGACAAGATCCATCAACACCTGTTGTTAGGGCTTGAACAGGCCAAGGACAGCACCTTGCCAAGGGTTACCTTACGTAAAGGTTTTCGCCCCTTTGTTGAAGACGAACTACCTGGCTTGCTGCGCAATCGACGCGGGCTGCTGGCGCACCCAGGCATGCCAAACGCCTGCCCGCGCGGCATTGAAGGTGACACCCTTTTATTGATCGGGCCTGAGGGGGGATTTATTGAATGGGAAGTGGAGAAATTGCTGGCCGCTGGTTGCGAAGGCATTCATCTAGGGCCACGCATCCTGCGCGTTGAAACCGCCGTCACGGCCTTGCTGGCGCGGCTTTTCTGATCCGTATTCAGCACAGCAACTCTCTTAAGCCGTTCAGATAGCCGCTAGTCATCCGGCTCGTGGGGAACAAAGGGGGTATCCGCGTTGCAGATTGGGGTCTTATGCATAAAGGTTTCGCGCACATTGAGAAGCCCCAGGTGGCTGATTGTCCGACGTCCCAGCAGCATGGGATAGTTCATCTCTTCCCGGTCGCGCAGGCTGAACTGCTCTTCGTAGGTGGTATCTCCGATACACACTTCGAGCAGTACCACTGGGCGCTCATCGCGCCCGCCTGCACCACGCACTCTGAGGTCACGGTAAAGCGGCCGCTCAAGTTCGTCGCTGAATATCTCGCCACTGTCCTGGTCTTCCAGCTTGAGGCGAAAGCGCACCCACTCTTCACCACTACGGGTAAAGATTTCAATCTCACGGGCATCCAGCGAAGAGGTCAGAGCACCGCTATCAAGCTTGGCCTTCACCTGGATGCCCCAGGGCATCATCACAGCATTTTCTACCCAACCAAACACCTTTTGATGCGTATCTTGTGAGGCATCCTTGCGCGCTACATCAGCGTTATCCTGTTGCTTTGTATCGGCCTGAGCAGCCGTCAGCCCGAGACTTGCCGCAAGCAACCCACAGGCCAGCAGCCCACAGGCGTACTCCGCTAGGCTTTCTGCTGGTTTTGCCAGGCCATTCAAACGCTTGGCGATGTATTGCGCAATTGCCATAAGCCTCCTTGGGATAACACTAAAAATCAGCTACTTAGCGCTGCTTGATGCGGTCAAGGACCGCCTGGTTAGCAAAGCCGTCCGGCACCATACCCTGATCACGCTGGAAAGCACGCAGGCCATTGCGCGTATTCGGCCCCAAAATACCATCGGCGCCGCCTACGCTGTAACCCAGAGCGTTCAGCCCCTGCTGCAGTTCACGCACCTCAGCCCGGGTCAGTGGCACCTGATCCCGTGGCCAGGCCTGCTGAATACCTTCACGCCCAGCAATGGCATCACTCAGGGTGGCCACTGCCAGCGCATAGCTGGTGGCGTTGTTATAGCGCAGAATGGAACGGAAGTTTGGCCCCACCATGAAAGCGGGCCCTTGAGCACCGGCGGGCACGATCACTGCTGCACTGTCAAACGCTGGCAGGCTACTGCCGTTGGCAGCGCGCACGCCCTGAGCCGCCCACTCTGCACTGCTGCGACGTTGGGTCTGGGCGTAGTCATAATCTGCAGGCAAGTTTACCTCAATGCCCCAGGGCTGGCCCGGCTGCCAGTTGGCACGGGCAAGGTAGTTGGCCGTAGAGGCCATTACATCGGGAATGCTCCCCCAGATATCACGACGACCATCGCCATCGCCGTCTTTGGCATAAGCTTCAAAACTCGATGGAATAAACTGGGTATGCCCCATGGCACCCGCCCAGGAGCCAATCATATCCTGTGCGGCAATATCACCGCTGTCGATGATCCGTAGGGCGGCCAGCAGTTCACCACGGGCGAAATCGCTGCGTCGGCCATCGTAGGCCAGGGTTGCAAAGGCGTTTAAGGCCGAAAAGTCGCCAAAGTTGCCGCCATAATTGCTTTCGATCCCCCAGATGGCCACGAGCACTTCTGCAGGCACCCCATAACGCTCTTCCATACGTGCCGCCGTCTGACGATGCTGCGCCAGTTTTTCACGCCCATTGCTCACACGGGTACTGGAGACCGCACTATCCAGATACTCCCAGATGGGCCGCACAAACTCGGGCTGGTAGCGGTCAAGCTCGACAACCCTTTCCAGGTAGCGAACATTATCAAGTGCCGACAGCGCCCGCTGACTGATCCCCTGGGCAGCCGCATCGCGCTTGAAAGCTGCTAACCAGGCATCGAAGCTGGCATGACCTTGCAGATCTGGCTGAGTCGGCTGTGATGACGTTGACGACTGGGTATTCTGCGCCAATAGCGTTGGCGACGATTCAGCCGATACTAGCGTCTCAGCAGCCTCTGCCTGATTGGACGTTGGCTGCGCCGACGCGCAGCCCGAAAGCAAAGTAAGTGGAACCACCAGATAAACACCCAGCAGCAAAGGGCGATAGGGCCTTAAGGTCATAGTGAAAGGTGCCATCAGATTAGTCCTTTAAACAGTCAATAAAAAATTCCATCGTACGCCAGCGTCAGTTCGCGTCAAAAACCCCAGGCACTCTCACCCAGGCGCAAGACCATACCGGCATGGGCCAGCACCACTACGACCGTGAGTACTGAACGCAGCAGCAGGTACCACTTGGGCCAACCAAAGCGCCCTTCCCGGCTGAGATCGTATATCCAGATCAGCACAAAACCAATCATCAATACCCAGATACCCATCACCGGGCTAAGCATCAAAGCGGGCCAGGCAATCAGGCTAGGCAACATCGCCAGGGCCAGGCGGCGAATATCACCGGGCATGCGCGCCTTGTCAGCGCGCTGCAACACAGCGCCCCAGTGAGCGCCCCCCAGGAAAGACAGAATCACCGCCGCGTAATACACAAAAGCATAAACCGCTGTGACCTGCCAGGCTGTCGGGCCCAGAAAAGCCACCACAAGGCAGGCAATAAAAGGGATAAGCCCGGACAGCCCGAGCCCCCAAGCGGTGCGATGGCGCGTCATCAACGCCGCTGGAAATCCGCTTGAACTCATTCAGCGACCTCTCATGGAGTGACTTGATCAATCAGCCAGGGTTGCCAGGCTTGCGGCTCCACCCTGGGCGGTGAAAAATGCGAGGGATCTGCACGCCAGGGCTGATGCCGGGCGGCACCTTCGGGCAACTCTGCCAAATCAGGTAGCCAGTGCGCAACATATTCGCCGTCAGGGTCATACTGGCTGGCCTGCTTGAGCACATTGAAGTAACGATCCTGACGCGGATCTCTTCCGACACCGGCAACATAACGCCAGTTCCCCCAATTGGAAGCGACATCATAATCCATCAGACAATGTTCAAACCAGGTCGCGCCGAGACGCCAGTCCACTTTAAGATCCTTGACCAGGAAGCTGGCCACATTCTGCCTGGCCCGATTGGACAGCCAGCCAGTACTGGCAAGCTCAATCATGGCCGCATCAATAAAGGGCACACCGGTTTTGCCTTCCTGCCAGGCAACAAAGCCTGCATCTGGCGTCGGCAGGCCTGAAGAACCAAAAAGCCTATGTTGTTCATGCTGTGCTGCCAATTGGAAATACTCACGCCACAATAGCTCAAAGACGATCCAGTAGCTGGACTCGGTGCTGCCATTGCGGGCTTCCCAGGCTCGCACTTCCTGCACGATCTGGCGGGGTGACAGGCAGCCATGTGCCAGCCAAGGCGAAAGGTGGGTCGAGAAATAGTCACCCAGCAGGCCGTTACGCGTCTGCTTATAGGTAGCTGGACCATTATGCTCCCAGACAAAAGCACGCAAACGTTCATGCCCGGCAGCTTCTCCACCTGACCAGGCCATGTCCTTACGTTCGTCAGGATTCCAGCCTGCTGACAGTTCGCAAACCTGCTTGAGCGGGGGAAAGCCCCTGGGCGCTGCATCTGGCCAGAGAGGCAAAGTGATAGGCGCATGAGCAGCCGAGGGTACTTCACAGTGCTTTTCAACCTTGCGCCTGAACGCTGAAAAGCTGCCAGGCAGTGCGTCGAGTTTGAAAGGCAGTTGCGCCTGATCAAACATCCGGTTGTTTTGCACCACCTCAAGTTCAGTACCGTTTTCCAATAGCGGCACCATCGCCGAAATCTGGAGATTTTCATCACTGCCTGACTGATGTGACACCCGCACGGAACGAGCAGCAAAATGATTAGCCAGATGAGCCACTTCCTCAGCAGGCGAACCAATCCGCACCAGTAGATCACTGCCGCGTTGCAGCAACTCACCGCGCAGTTCCATCAGGCTTTCCCATAGAAAACGAAGCCGCGGCGGACCGATCCGGGCGACGTTCTGATCAGGAATCGCCTGTTCAAGCCAGCGCTCATCCAACACATAGACACATAGCAGTTGTTCCGGGCGTGATGTGAAATTCAACAAGGGGTTATCAGCAATACGTAAATCATTGTGCAACCAGACAATATCAACGATGGAACGGGTCATGGGCTTGTCTCCTCTTTACGCTGCGCATCTTTGGCGGTGGTTTTTTTTGCCGTTCTGCGGCAGCGCTCGCTGCAATAGCGCACATTGTCCCAGTCGCGGGCCCACTTTTTTCGCCAGGCAAAAGGGCGTTGACAGAAAACGCAGATTTTTTGGGGTAAGTCAGCTTTACGTGGCATTATAGTTAGTCGACTAATTAAAAATTCTACAAAATAGCATTTTGGTATAATTATTGTACATGGCAAACATCTAGAGCACCACCACGAGGATGTTTTCTGTGCAAACAACCGCTATGTTACAGATATTAAAAAAGCCATTCGTATGAATGGCTTAATAGAAGATAACCGGGCTGATAATACCACTGTCAACGCCTTAATCAGGGTCGGTCTCGCGAGGCTGGCGTTTGGCATTTTCCTGGGTTTCCATACCGCTTTTCAGCTCGTGGGTCAATGGATCATAGTTAGGGCGTAGTTCATCCTTGACGGTACCACTCCATAACTTGGAGCCTACAAAATACCCGGCCCGCCCTATGACATGCGCCGCTACCGGTGCTGTCATCAGGATAAACACAACGATTGCCAGGGCCCTG
>JBNJGW010000002.1:0-92373 GCA_051748005.1 Pseudomonadota bacterium
AGTGTAACGTTTAGCGGCCCGCAAGTGGTTGATGTGAATAATGACGATTATGGCGACAGCTTCAGATTGAGCTTCGGTGGAGATGCTGATGAGCCGACGATAAGCGTTCAGCGCTTTGAGGACGGCACTTGGGCAGACTACGACCCCGCTGTGGATTACACAGAGGGTGCAAGCCTGTCCTTTGGGGGAGTGGAAGTTACCTTGAACGGTACGCCGGAAAGCGGCGATCAGATTCTGGTATCCCAAGCAGGCAGTGAGCAGCGTGAGGCGAACCTGTTCAGAACCATGGAAGAAGCGATTCGGGTGCTGGATCCGCCCCCGGGTACTTCTGTCGACACCGACGTCCAGAAAGCGGATTTGCGTAATACTCTTAATACCTCCATGCGCGATCTGGATAATTCGCTGGATAACGTCCTGACCGTACGCGCCTCTGCCGGTGCGCGCCTCAACGAACTGGATGTCGTGGATTCAGTCGGCAGCAACCGGATGCTTAACTATGAACAGACACTGTCAGATCTGGTAGATCTTGACTACGTGGAAGCCATTTCAGAATACAGCCTCCGCCAGGTAGGCCTGCAGGCCTCGCAGCAGGCCTTTGTAGATATCAAGGGGTCAACGCTGTTTGATTATCTGCGTTAACCAATCAACGAGTTTTGATCTGAATACTGCTATAAAAAAGCCTTGGTCTGGGGCTTTTTTATGGTTGACCTCCCGCCTGTGCCATCAGTTCGATCAGTTCATGCAGAAACATCAGGCCGTCGCTGAAAAGTCGTTCCAGGAAGCGTTGCAGGTCGGTCATGACGATCATCAACAGTATGATGCCGACGATCAGGGATGTGGGAAAGCCGATATTAAAGACGGTGAGCTGTGGCGCTGAACGATTCAGGATCCCCAGCCCCAGGCTAATGATCAACAGAGGCGCCATAATGGGTAGAGCCATCAACATGCCAGAGGCAAAAATGGTGCCGCCGTAACGGGCAATAATCTCGAAGGCGTTGGCGTTGAGCATGTCGATACCGATGGGCAAGCTTTGAAAGCTCATAACCAGAGTTTCAAGCACCATCAGGTGGCCGTTCAGTGCGACAAACATCAGCAGCGTAATCATATAGAAAATACGCGACAGCACCATGATATTGGTGCCGCTGGCAGTATCGAAAAAGCTGGCAAAGGCCAACCCCATGTTCAGACCAATAAATTCCCCAGCAGCCTGTACAACCGCAAAGACAATCCGCATGACCAGCCCAATCGCCACGCCAATCACAATCTGTTCGGCAATGATACCTGCGCTTGCCCAGGACATCAGCGGGGTTTCCGGCATGGGGGGCAGTATTGGAGCAATGACCACGGCAATAACCGCTGCCAGGGCAACTTTAGCCTGGTTGGGGATGCTGGAGTGCCCCCAGACCGGGGAGGCCGCCATAAAAGCCGTGATGCGCACAAACGGCCAGAAAAAAGCCACAAGCCAGGCCTGCAACTGGGCGAAGGTGACCTCAACCATGGCTTACATCACCATGGCAGGTAGTTCAGCAAACAGCCGTTGGGTGTAGTCCATGATCACCTGCAGCATCCAGGGGCCGGCCAGTACCAGGGTGGCAAACACGGCCAGAATCTTGGGAATGAACGTCAGGGTCATTTCATTGACCTGGGTGGCCGCCTGAAAAAGGCTGATGATCAAACCCGTTAACAGCGCTACCAGCAGCAAGGGGCCGCCGAGCAGCAGGGTGACCCTCATACCTTGATAGGCAATGCCCATCACCATTTCGGGTGTCATGAGACAACTCCAGCACCGACGCGCGGCGCGCTAAAGCATGTAAAAACTTTCTGCCAGCGAACCGACAATCAGCTGCCAGCCGTCCACCAATACAAAAAGCATCAATTTGAACGGCAGTGAGATGGTGATTGGGGGCACCATCATCATGCCCAATGCCATCAATGTACTGGCCACTACCAGGTCGATGATCAGGAAAGGAATGAAAATCGTGAAACCAATCTGGAAAGCGGTTTTCAGCTCGCTGGTGACAAAAGAGGGCAACAAGACACGCATAGGCAGATCTTCCGGGCCTTCCATGGGGCCTATATCCGCCAGGCGTGCAAAGAGGGCAATATCAGGCTCACGGGTCTGTGCCAGCATAAACTCCCGAAAAGGTTGCTGAGCGATGACCAAAAACTCTTCAAAGTTGATCTGCTCTTCGGACAGCGGCACCCATGCGGTCTGATACACCTGATCAAGTACGGGTGACATGATAAAGAAGGTTAAAAACAGTGCTATTCCGAGAAGTACCTGATTGGGCGGTGTTGCCTGGGTACCCATGGCGGTGCGCAGCAGACTCAGCACAATGATGATGCGCGTAAAGCTGGTCATCATCAGCAGCATGGCCGGCAGAAAGGCCAGTGAACTGAGAAACAGCAGGGTTTGCAGCGATACCGACCACTGCTGGCCACCATCTTCCATGGGTTCGCTGATAATACCCGGCAGCTGTTGAGCAACGCTGATATCCGGTAAGCACAGCAGCATAATGGCCAGGCAGACCCATAGCCCGAGCATTGGCCGGGTAGTGGTGAAGGCTATGGGAGGCGCAGTGCGTCGCAGAGAAATCGTCGGTATCCGCTGGCTCATGAACTTGAATCGGATTTGTCGGAATCAGAAAACATGGTGGTGCCACCTTGTCGTTTGATGGCATGGGCAAATCGCTGGGCGAAGGGTTCTTCGCTATCATCGCGATGCGGTTCTGGCGGCGCGGGCATTTCATGCAGCTTGCTGATCTGGCCATTGCCGACGCCCAGGACCAGCCAGGTGCCTTCTATCTCAACAACCACGACCCGTTCACGATTACCTACTGCTGTGCTGCCAACCACCTGTAGTCGGGCGCCCTGTCGAACGTGGCGATTACCCCAGCGCTTCAGAAGGGCAGCACATATCAGGATGATAGCAACGACTAACGCCAGAGCAGCCGCCGTTTTACCTAGCGCCGCCATGCCTATCAAGGCATCGCTATTGCTGCCGGCGCTTTGCAGGGCGCTGGAAGCTGCGTCACCTGAGCCTGCTGCGGCAGCCGTGTTGGCATCGTCGCTCATCGGTTCAGCTTTTGAATCCGCTCAGACGGCGTGATGATTTCGGTAATACGGATGCCGTACTTGTCTTCGATTACGACCACTTCACCTTGAGCGATCAGGTAACCATTGATCAGTATGTCCATCGGTTCCCCGGCCAGGCCATCAAGTTCAATCACCGAGCCTTGTGCCAGTTCCAAGAGCTGTTTGATCGTCAGCTTGGTACGCCCTAGCTCAACAGTCAGCTTGACCGGGATATCCATGATCATTTCAAGGTCACGGGCGCTGCCGTGGCCGCTGGACTGGCTCAGCGGCGGAAAGACATCACTGCTGGCCTGCTTGGCCTCAACTGGTTCAGGTTCGACTTGTTCAGTCGCAGATGAGGCCTCTTCTACCGCCTGTTGTTCGGCCATGGCCGCTGCCCAGGGGTCGTCGCTTTCATCCATGCCGGTTTCACTGCTGCCTTGGTCATCCTTGCTCGACTGCGCCTGGTCAAATGCATCATCAGCGTCTGCGCTGTCGTTGTCTGCTGCCTGCTCGGACATGGCAGCCGCCCAATCATCGTCAGAAACGTTCTGATCGTCAGGCTTTTTGGGATCAGTCATGCTTTGGATTCCTTGGCTTTCTGTCGTACGGACTGGGTTAAAAAGTCGCTGGACGAGACGTTATTCATTGCTGCGTGATCAATCATGCGCAGTACCCTGAGGGCACGCTGCTTGTTCTGGCTACCGAAATGGCATTCCATCACCGGCACACCATCCACGTGAGCGTTGACAATGTCAGGAATGTCGACAGGCAGTACGTCGCCTTTTTTCAGCCCCATCACTTGGCCGATACGGCTGGATATCTGGGCAAATTCGGCCACCAGTTCAACCTCCGAATGTTGAATCTCGCTGGCCATGCGCTTATTCCAGGTACCATCCTGATCGTGATTACTGTCGTTGATCGGGTTGGCCAGCAGGTCACGTAGTGGTTCGATCATGGCGTAAGGTAAACAGACCTGAAAATGGCTGCTCAGGTTACCGACCTCAAGGTTAAACTTGGTGTTCACCACAATTTCATTGGGTGAATTGGTAATGTTAGCGAATTTGGACTGAACTTCGGAGCGCAAAAAGCTGGTTTCCAACGGGTAAACGACTTTCCAGGCTTCCTGGTAGGCATCCAGCGCCAGATTCAACAAACGTTGAATAATACGCTGTTCGGTATTGGTGAACTCACGCCCGTCAGATTTGGTAACAAAGCGTCCATCTCCACCAAAAAGATTATCCACCACCATGAACACCAGGTTGGGTGGAAACACGACCAGTGCCGAACCACGCAGCGGCTTGAGTGCTACTATATTCAGGTTGGTAGGCACTGGCACGTTACGCGAAAAATCACTGAAGCTTTGGTAACGTACTGATTCAACAGTGATATCTGCGCTGCGACGGATCAGGTTAAAAAGCCCGGTGCGAAAGTAGCGCGCAAAACGTTCGTTGATGAAATCCAGCGCATGCAAGCGCTCGCGAATAACGCGATGCTGTGTGGATGGATCGTACGGACGAATCCGTGATTCATCACTTTTTGGTGATGACGAAGATGGCTCGTCATCACCACTGACGCCTTTTAAAAGGGCATCGATTTCTTCCTGGGACAGTAGATCGTCCTGTGACATGACGGCTCCGAGTGCCCGGGGTTATTGCACAATAAATTCAGTGAACAGCACTTCGCGCAGCTCCAGCGGAGGCTGGTTTTCAGCCAGTGGCACCTCCAACCGGTTGATGATGCGCTGAGAGAGCAGTTCCTTGCCTTCCGATGATGTAAGCTCACTGGCCTGCATGGCTGACAGGACTGTGATCAAACGGCTGCGAACCTGAGGCATATGTTCTTCCAGAATGGTTTTGCTTTCTTCATTACCGACGCGCAGCGTAATGCCGGTATACAGCAGGCGAGAAGCACGGTCGTCAGCCAGGTTGACGGTAAAAGGCTCAACTTCGACAAAAATCGGTGATTGACGCTGTGCAACAGCTTCCTGGGCTTGCTCATCATTGCCGTTTCCATTATCTGATTGATTCATCACCATATAAATGGCGGCTGCAGCACCACCAGATGATAACAGCACCAGAATGATCATGATCCAGAGCAGTTTTTTAGACCCGCCGCTTGATTCTGCCATCGTATTTCCCATGTCTCCTTGCGCTGGGCACCATTATGCCCGTTACGCCTTGTTGTGATGAAACGAACAGGCTCGCAGTGCGAGCCTATCTTTTAGCTTAATTGAGCCAATGTCCTAACCACAGCGAAACGCTGATGGAGGATATCTTTATGCATACAGGTCCACGCGGCCATCAAGGGTAAGCAACTGACGTTGTGATGTGATATCGCCCGGTTCCTCGCTTTCATTCGGACCCGAGGCGCTGCCGCCTTGACCATTACCACCATCGGCCAATGCAGCTTCGCCCCCCTCCTGCTGGCGCTGCTCCCCAACAGACGTATCTGCCAGCATGATGCCCTGTTCGGCCAGTGCTTCGCGCAGTTGAGGTATGGCCTGTTCGATCACCTGCCTGACCTGGGAATGAGCCGATAAAAAGTGCGCCTGAGTGCCCTGTTCGCTCATTTTAAGCGAGACTGAAAGAGGGCCAAGCTCTGCCGGATGAATATTCAGCTTGATCTGCTGTTCGCCACCGCGTTGCGCAAACTGCACCAGTTGTTGACCCAACTCACGCGGCCAGGCGGCACTGTTTAGAGGGGCTTGCAGGCTACCTTGAGCCGCTTGAACCAGCGAGCCGGTTGCATTTGCCTGGGCAGTCATTGATAACCCTTGGGCATTCATGCCCTGTGTGGGTAGCTCAAAACCATCCTGGCCAGCACTGGTGCGGCCGCTCATGTTGGCCGCGTTGAGTGCCGCAAGCAACAAATCGCTGCTTCCACGCGTCGGCGGGACGCCGCTATCAGCCAAGGAGTGTGGTCGCTGGGTGGCGTCAAGCAGTGTTGTTGAGTCGCCATTCAGCCCGCCAGATGAAGAAAGGCTGAGTGATGAAAGACTGGCAGATGCCTGAGACACTTTCTCAAGACTACGATTTTCAGCAACACCTGACGGATGTTGTCTGGCAGCCGCCACGCTTTGCAGCATAGCCATCAGCTGTTCTGCACGTTGAGGCAGCTGGGCATCATGGGTGGGTACCACCGCGGGTTGCATGCTCTGTTGAGGCGCTGCCTCAATGCTGATGCTAACAAGGTTGGTCGCCATGGGTGCGTTGGGGGGTTGAGGCGCCGCTGTTGCCAGCGCTTCACGCAGCTGAGGCGCTGCCTGTTCGATAGCCTGGCGAACCTGAGGGTCAGCGGAGGCAAAGGTGGCCTGCAGGCCCTGGTCACCTGAGGCCAGTGTCACCGTCAGCGGGCCGCGCTCAGCAGGGGTAAGCTGGAGCTGAGCCTGAACGACGGGCTGGGAAGATGAGGCTGTCTGTGCTGCCGAGTCTCTCGGCGCTGGCTGGGTGGCTTGAGTCGTGTCAGCGCTCTGAACCGCCTGAGCCATGCGGGCAAGCTGCTGGCCAAGCTGATTGACCCAGTCAGCGCTTGTCAACGGGGCTGCAATGCGCGACTCAGTGGCCTGAGGAGCTGCCTCAATGCTGATGCCAGCAAGGTTGGGCGCCATGGATGCGTTGGACGCTTGAGGCATCGCTGCTGCCAGCGCTTCACGTAGCTGAGGAGCTGCTTGTTCAATAGCTTGGCGAACCTGAGGCTCAGCTGAGGCAAAGGTGGCCTGCAGGCTTTGATCACCTGAGGCCAGTGTCACCGTCAGCGGGCCGCGCTCAGCAGGGGTAAGCTGGAGCTGAGCCTGAACGACGGGCTGGGAAGACGAGGCTGTCTGTGCTGCTCTCGGCGTTGGCTGGGCGGCTTGAGCCGTATCAGAGCTCTGAACTGCCTGAGCCATGCGGGCAAGCTGCTGGCCAAGCTGATTGGCCCAGTCAGCGCTTGTCAACGCAGCTGCAATGCGTGGTTGATCCACTGCTTCTGCCGCCGAGCTGTCGGGAGGAGGGGTAGCGCTAAACTGAGTGACCAGTGAGAGCCGTTGGGTAATCTCCTGAAGGGGATCCAGCTCGCTGTCAGCAGCTTCGCTATCAGGTAGCCCTTGAGGTGCTGCATTAGCCCCTGCCGTAAACATCGGTTTGCCCATATTGGCAAGCCTGTCACTCGTTTGGGCCGTGAATGAGCCGCTTAGTGTCTCCAGGGCGTCCAGCAGGGCGGGTTGGTCAAGAATATCTTCCACCATGGCCTGCATATCGTCACGCTGCAGCTGTTCTTGACTGAGACCCAGCGCTTGCAGGTGACGCTCAACGCCTTGATGCGATGATTCAGGAACCACAGCGGAGGGGCTGACAGGCATGCCGGAAACAGGCACTGACTTACCTGCGGCTTGAGTAAAGGCCTGTAAAAAACCGCTCTCACCTGTATTGGCGCGACCAGCACCGCTCCCTTGTGTGGGAGCTTCGGTATTACCCTGTAGCGAAGCCAAGATGGCGTGAATATTCATGTTACCTTCCGGCCTCGTTAACGAGGCGTGTCAGATTGCCGGTAGGCCCGGCGGCTGGCTACCAGGTCATCGTTGGTTTTCTGCTCTTGGCGGTTGTCACGCCGCTGAGCCTCCAGCTGGCGCCTTGATGTCAGTGTATCGTACGACGAGAGTTTGCGTTGTTCCTGGCGCCAGTTCTCCTGGGTCTTGGCAACGCGCTGTTCCTGATCCGCCAGCGCCTGCCTGGCACGTGCCAGGGCGGCGTCCAGTGAGGCCAGAAACTGCTGGTAGTTGTACATGCTGGCAGGGTCAATGCCCTTGTGCATGGCCGCCTGCAGACGTTCACTGTATTCAGCGCGATAGCGATGCAGAGTCTGAAGCTGGGCTTTAGTCTGCTGTTCGGTCTGGCGCTCCTTGGCCAGCAGTTGTCCGGCCTGATCACGGGCATCCCGTGCCAGATGAGTGAGCATATCCAGTTGGGAGGTATCGTTATTGGACGTCATGATTGCCCTCCAGCGTTGTTCGGGCCAACAACGGCTGCCAGTGTCTGGCGTGAGTCCCTGATAGTGGCCTGCTCGTTCATACGCTGCTGAAGAAAGTGTTCAAGCTCTGGAAAGCGCTTTACCGCTTCATCAAGCTGTGGGTCGTGCCCGGGCGAATAGGCCCCGACGCTGATCAGATCACGATTACGCTGATAGCGTGAAAAAAGACGTTTGAAATTGCGCGCCTGCTGCTGCTGTTTCATATCAGTGATGGCGGTCATCGCACGACTGATCGATGCTTCAATATCAATGGCCGGATAATGACCTGATTCTGCCAGTGTGCGTGACAATACAATGTGTCCATCCAGAATAGCACGGGCGGCGTCAGCAATGGGGTCCTGCTGATCATCGCCTTCTGTCAGGACGGTATAGAAGGCGGTAATGGAACCGCCGCCGCGCTCGGCGTTGCCAGCCCGCTCCACTAGCCCAGGCAGTTTGGCAAACACTGACGGTGGGTAGCCTTTGGTCGCCGGTGGCTCGCCAATTGCCAGGGCGATTTCGCGCTGAGCCATGGCAAAGCGGGTCAGTGAATCCATGATCAGCAAGACGTCACGTCCTTCATCGCGAAAGCCTTCGGCCAGCCGTGTGGCATAGGCGGCCCCTTGCAGGCGTTGCAGCGGCGAGGTGTCGGCGGGGGCTGCGACGACGACCGAGCGTTTGCGTCCCTCAGGACCGAGAATATTGTCAATAAAGTCCTGTACCTCACGGCCACGCTCACCAATCAGGCCAACAACAATCACATCAGCTCGGGTATAACGCGCCATCATGCCGAGCAATACGGATTTACCCACCCCGGAGCCGGCAAACAGCCCCATACGCTGGCCGCGCCCAACACTTAAAAGTGCATTAATAGCGCGAATACCGACGTCAATCTGCTGTTCAATCGGAGCGCGGGAAAGCGGGTTCAAAGGCGTTGTGCTGAGCGTTGCCCGGGGAGCGTCATCAAGGCTTTCGCGGTCGTCCAATGGGTTGCCATTCCCATCCAGCACCCGGCCCAGCAGATTCACTCCCAGTGGGAAGCGCCGGGCGCTATGGCCGCTGGTGTCGCCCAGGGGGGTGACCCGGGCGCCAGGCATCAGGCCGGAAATTTCTTCCAGCGGCATCAGGAAGAGTTTGTCATCGGAAAAACCGACAACCTCTGCTTCGGCGTGATGGGCGCTGGTGCCCAAACGGCCATCACGGCCAGGCAACTCAATCACGCAGGCGCTGCCTACAGCTACTTTCAGGCCGACCACTTCAATCACCATTCCAGTGGCACGGATAACTCGGCCGCTGGCGCGATAGAGCGATAGCTGGCTGATGCGTGTCTGTGTGCGCTGCACAGCTTTCTGCCAGCGCTGTTGATGAACAGAGGCGGTCGTGCTCATGGCTATTCTGGCCTATCGTCTGATGACGCTTCGGAGGCGCTATTATCCTTGGAAAGTTTATGATGACGCTGACGCCGGTGCGCATTGATCGCTTGCCAGCGGCTTTCAAAGGTCGCGTCAAGCTCACCCTGGGCGCTGGTTACCCGGCAGCCGCCCCGCGCCAGCTGGTCATCCGGCTGGAGTTTCCAGTTGGCAGCGTTGAGCTCATCGGCCAGGTGCTGGCTGACCAAGGCATGATCCTCCGGGTTCAGCCATAGGCGTTGCTGGCCCACCAGTGGTGGCTCGGTGTGCAGCAGTTGGCGCACCAGACGCAGAATTTCTTCCGGCTTGGCTTCAAGAGCTTCGCCTGCCAGCTGGCGACCGGTCAGCAGTGCCAGCTTGACCAGGTCGTCGGCAAGGCTTTCATCGAGCCTTGCGAGTGCATCATCAAACTGCTTGGCCAGATGAGCCAGAGGCGTCAGGGTCTGGCTGATCTGTTGCTCCAGCGCCTGCTTGGCTTCCTGTTGGCCGGCTTCCAGTCCTTCGGCATGACCTTCCTGCTGGCCGCGTTTGAAGCCTGCCTGGTAACCTTCCTGCTCGGCTTGTTGTCGGATCTTCTGATATTCTGCTTTACGCGCTTGCTCTTCGCGCTGGCGCGCCTCTTCAGCGGCTTTTTGTGCTGCCGCCACCTTGCGGCGGTGGATGGCCGCCGGGGATTCCGGCTCTTTAGAACGCTGAACAGGCTTGGCCAGCTCATCCATTTTCCAGCGTCGCCAGCTTTCATGGCGATCAAATTCCGAGGGCTGGAAATCAGACATAGGCGTCATCTCCTCCCGCCAAGACTATTTCACCGGCATCTGCCAGACGGCGGACGATCTGCAGGATGGCTTTCTGCTCGGCTTCGACCTGAGACACACGAATCGGGCCGCGGGCTTCCATATCCTCGCGGACAAGGTCTGCCGCCCGCTGTGACATGTTGCGCAGGAACTTGTCGACCAGTTCGTCTTCGGCGCCCTTGAGAGCCACGACCAATGAGTTGTTCTCGACCTCCTGAAGCACCATCTGAATTGCGCGGTTGTCCAGATCCAGCAGGTTCTCGAACAGGAACATCTCGTCGATGATCTTCTGGGCCAGGTCCTCATTGTGAGAGCGCACGGTTTCGATGGCGGTTTCTTCCTGAGAAGAGTTCATCAGGTTGAGGATCTCAGCCGCCGTTCTTACCCCGCCCATCTTGCTGCGTTTGAGGTTTTGGCCGTCCAGCATGCTGGTAAGCACTTCGGTCAGTTCCTGCAGAGCGGCAGGTTGCACGCCGCTGAAGGTGGCAACGCGCAGAATTACGTCGTTACGCAGCTTTTCATCAAACAGTTCAAGAATATCGGCAGCCTGGTGACGTTCCAGGTGAACCAGGATGGTGGCAATAATCTGCGGGTGCTCATCACGGATCAGTTCGGACACCATGGAGGCTTCCATCAGGTTGAGGGCATCGATGCCGGAATTTTCGCCGGTAGTCTCGAGAATATCCTCAATCAGGCTGGTGGCTCGCTCGCTCCCCAGTGCCTTGGTCAATACGGAGCGAATGTGCTCACTGGAGTTAAGGTTGAGTGCCACAAACTCTTCGGTTTCCTGGTGAAAAGCTTCCAGCACAGCCTTCATGTCTTCATGAGAGATCTGATGAAGACGGGTCATTTCCATACTGATTTCCTGCACCTCGGCAGCGCCTAGGTACTTGAAAACTTCTGCAGCGCTGTCTTCATCAAGCGCCAGTAGCAGGATGGCGCTTTTACGTGCGCCGCTCATCTGGGCAACGGGACTAGTCATGAGAGCTCATCCAACTGCGAATGATCATGGCGACCATACGGGGGTCTTCCTGGGCCATTTCACGCAGATCCTGAAGGTTGTGTTCATAAAGCGACGTCTTGCGTTTCCGCTTGGGTCGACGGTAGGTTTCTTCCTCTTCGTCGCTGGCTGTATCGCCGGTATCTTCTTCGTCATCCTCACCCACGCTGGTGCTCAGGGTGCTTCCTGCTGGCATGGCAGTGGCCATAACCGGGCCTTGGGTGTAGCGCTTTATCAAGGGACGCAAGATCAGCAGATAAAGCAGCAGCGCCGCCAGTCCAACCAGCAGGTAGCGGCCTGCATTGGAGGCCATGGTCAGGATTTCTGGGCGCTGCCACCATTCCAGCACCTCTTCTCCATCATCTACAAGGGCGAAGGGCGTGTTAACCACATCGATTTCATCACCACGAGCAACCGAGAAGCCCATTGCCTGACGTACAAGGCGTTCTATCTGACTGACTTCCTCGTTGCTCAGGGCAACCGGCACCGGTTCGCCTTCTTCGTTGAGTTCTTCACGGTAGTTGACCACCACAGCTGCAGTTAAACGTTCAATTTCGCCGCGACGGTATTGAACGTGTGCGACATTGCGATCCACTTCGTAGTTGACCACATCATCCTGGTTCAGGCGCTGTAATGCAGCGGGATCATTCTCGCCTTCACCGTTGTCGTCCTCTTCTTCATCAGGCGCATTAATGGGTGAAGGGGCGGTGCCCGGCGGCGTATTGCTGAGCGCGCCAGGAATGCCGGTTGCCAGTGGGTCTTCGCCATCAAAGGAGAGGCTTAACTGACGACTGCGCACGGCAGCCTCATTGGGCGCCTGGTTGGGGGCGTAGGTTTCGGTGGTTTCTTCGCGGCTGGAAAAGTCGATCTGTGCAGCTACCTGAGCGCGAATGTTATCGCTGCCCAGAATCGGAGTAAGGATATTTTCAATCCTCCGCTGATAGGAGCGCTCCACTTCGTTGATATATTCCAACTGTGAACCGTCCAGGTCGTTATTGCCGCCGGTATCTGCTGAGAGTAGACGCCCATCCTGATTGACGACCGAGACGTCGGCTGCTGCAAGTTCCGGCACGCTGCTGGAAACCATGTGCACAATTGCACTCACCTGGCCTTGGCCAAGCGCACGACCAGGTAACATGGTAAGCACTATGGATGCTTTGGCGGGCTCAGAGTCACGAATAAACACCGAGGGCTGGGCCAGAGACAAATGTACCCTGGCCTCTTCTACCGGGCCAAGGGAACGAATTGAACGCGCTAGCTCGCCTTCAAGGCCGCGCTGATAGTTGACCTGCTCGGTGAACTGGCTGACCCCAAAGGCCTGATTCTGCATCAGCTCAAGGCCGACATCGCCACCACGTGGCAGGCCCTGCTCAGCCAGCTGTAAACGCAAGGGATAGACGTTTTCACTCGGCACCAGTATGGCCTGGCCATTATTGCTGAACTGGTAGGGCACTCCACGGGTATCGAGTTCAGCAATAATACGCCCCCCGTCCTCCTCACTCAGATTGTTATACAGAACGCGGTATTCCGGGCTGCTGGCCCACATCAACAGCACCGCAATAATAGCGATGCTGGCCGCTCCCGCAATCAGTAGGGCAATCAAGGGATTACCACGCAACTGTTGTTTCACCCGCCCAAAAGTCGACACGGAAGCATTGTTCGCTTCCGTGTCACTTGCTGGTGGTGTTCGAGTCGTGCTGTTCTGACGGCCTGGCGTAGAATCAGTTTCGCTCATTCACTCCTCCGTGAGCACAAGCAAAACTGATGACGGCCCAGGCGCATCACCAAAGAAAACATAGGCTACATCCGTCAATCGCGATGATCCGCTATCTATTCAGGCGGAATTATGATGAACGCCATTATCCGGTGGCTTGTCACCCCTAAAGTAACGAAAAGGTTCGCTTTCCATACGTATTTGTTGGCATGAAGTGAGTCGCACGGATGTTAGGCTTGTTCATATTATTTCATTTTTTAACGCTGAAGGCATGTGTATGAGTTCACCCGCTATTCAATCAGCGCTACAACAGATGCAAGGACTGGCGAACCAGGCCAGTCAGTCAGCCAATCAGCCTGGTCTTAATGGCTCTCAGTTGGCGTCAACAGTGGGGCAGGGGAGTTTTGGTGGTGAGCTTCAGGCATCTATTCGGCGTATCAATGAGCTGCAGAAGACGGCGGCTAGCCAGGCAATGGACTTCCAAACGGGAGAGTCTGATTTACCGCTGAACCAGGTGATGGCAGATATGCAAAAGTCCAGCGTTGCCTTTCAGATGGGCACACAGGTAAGAAACCGTTTGGTGACGGCTTACAAGGACGTAATGAACATGCAGGTGTAGCCGTGCTGGGTGCGTTTGAGTTCAAGTCCAGCTGTTTAAGCTTGAGCGCTGATCAGACCGCCCTGCAACTCATTCAGACGCTCGGCAAGGCGTAGTACTTCTTCAGCCGGAATCTGGCGAATCACGTCCCCGGACTCACGATCAATTACCCGTGTAATCACCCGTGAGCTCTCATTGCTGAGTTCAAATTCCAGTCCGCGCTGATTCATAACCGCATTAATTCGTTCTACAGGTTCTGCAAGTTCGGCGGCGTTAAAGCGTTTTTGTTGCTCTTCCTGCTGTGTGGATAAGACGGTAGCAGGCATTGTTGATTGGATATGGGTGTCGACAGGCTGACGCAGGGTGCTTTCCTGTCTGGCGGGGGGGATCAGCGTAGGTACGCCATCAATCAATGGTGAATGCATCTTGAAGTCCTCTTTTTCGTATTTTTATAGCCTAGTCGACCGTTCATGGTTCGACTCTGTTTAATCGCAATTTGCGTTTTGTTATTTAGCATATTTTTAAGACACTCAAGCTAGATCGGCCAATCTACAGCCAACTTTAGGGTTTTTTGACAACAGCGCTGATTTCTGGATAAACAGGTATTAAAGTTAAAAAAAATTAGCCTAATTCTGTGCGCTGTCTGCAAGGGTTCTGGTATGCTTTTGCGTCGACTCGAATGCCACCCGCTGCCCGCTTGGCAGTGCATGGCCTGAGCATGACATCTTATTGTTAAGGACTGGGAAGCGAGGCGTGGATGGCAGCGCAAGGCAATGAATACGAACGCATCACCGGCCCGGTGATGATCGAAATGCTGTTGAATGATCTGATCGAGAACGGTGGCGTATCGCTTTGTCTGGATGAATCGCAGGCGCGTCGAGAGCCGATCGTGCTGATGGAACAGCATGCTGATAAGACGCTGGTCATGGATCTTTCCTCGATTGACTATCTGCTGACGCAGCTACAGGAAGGTGCGACCTTTACACTACGTGGGCAAGCCCAGGGCAAGGTGGTTCACACCCCGTCGCTTGGGCTGACGGAGGTGCGTCGTTCCGGTGGCCGTTACCTGTGCTGTAGTGACTATCCAGGTTACCTGGATGTATTGCAGCGCCGTGAATCTTTCCGCGCTGAGCTGCGAATGGGTATGCAGGTAAAGGTGACGCTGCTGGGCGATGATCATCAGGCCGTCAACGGTGACCTGCGTGATTTAAGCCAGGAAGGCTGCCAGGTAGAGTTACCGATAACTGCCAGTGGTATTCTGGCAGCGGCTGGCAGCCAACCGGTAAAAATGGCGCTGACCTTCCCTGATAACACCTATTTTGAAGTCTATGGCGAAGCGCGCCACCAAAGCACCGATCCTGATCAGCAGTTGCTGCGGGTCGGGTTCCGCTTTCAGCGTTGTGACAGTGAGCAGGAACGTCAGATCTGGTATTTCGTATGCGAGATAGAGCGGGAAGCTGCCCGCTATGAGCGAGAAAACCAGTCAGCACGACAGCCATCTCCGTTGTTCGAGGCGCCTCAGCAGCGCCATGCCGCCGACGACCATGCAGGCCGCCGCGAATTGCGCCTTTATGCAACGCCCATGGCGCGTCGTCTGGCCAAAGTAGCCGCCTACCTTGATGCCCAGATGCTGCTGCTGCAAAACGGCAGTGATATTGATTCACGTCAGCTGTCGCGCTATGCAGATCGTCTGCTGGCACTGCATGAAGAAGATCGTGAAGCGCTGCTGTTTGCCTGTCGCTGTATGATGCGTGAGCCACTGCTGGTGCGCCACAGTCTGGCTGTGGCGGTGCATTTGCTGGACCTGGTCGGCAATCATATTCCCCAGGATGTGCGCAAAGCGATTGCCGCCAGTGCCATGGTACATGACCTGGGTAAAGCGCTGGTCCCTCAAGTGCTGTTTCAGGCCAAGACCTTTGATGCCTCGCATCGCAACACCATGAGTGAGCACGTCGAGTTGCTGTTGATGCGGATGAAAAACTGCCACTGGCTGTCTGCCAGCATTGCCCATGCGGTCATTGGAGGCATCAATGAGCGTATGGATGGTAGTGGTTATCCAAAAGGCATCAGCGGTGAGCAACTTCATGAACTGGCAAAAGCGAGCGCCGTTGCCGATGTAGTTGAAGCCATGCGTCGTGACCGCCCCGACCGCCCGGCCCGCACCGTACAGCAGATCTATCGCCATATGCTGCGTCACCCCCATCAGTTTGATCCGCGCTGGATGAAGCGTTACGTAGAACACTTCAAAACATTGCCAATTGGCTCCCTGGTACGCTTTTCCAGCGATCAGTTGGCTTGGGTGCAACGTCTTGATGCTGAGGGTAACCCCGTGGAAGTCCAGGTTACACAACGCGCCGAACCCCCCAGCAACACCAATCTGGGAACCCTGATAAGAGGCGATGTCAGAGAGCGCCTGGGGCGCCCGGTGAGTGAGGTAGCTGTCTCGACCTGAGGTGACTCGTGCTTGACGTGTATCTGTCCGGCTAACCATCTAAGTCGTAATTAAGCTATAAAAAGGTGCGTCATTATTAAAGTAGCGGTGGCTCTTGCCGATATAAAATCTACACTTGAATAAGCGCAGTCAGGCATGGCCATCTGCGTTTTTAAAACAGGAGCGACACCTAATGACGTACTCGCGTGGTGCAAATGCCTATGCACGGGTTGGAGTGGAAAGCGGAGTAATGTCAGCGGACCCGCATAAACTGATCGTGATGCTTTTTGATGGTGCCCAGGCGGCTATCCGCGCTGCCCGTATTCATATGCAGGCGGGCAACACAGCTGAAAAAGGCAAGGCAATTTCCAAAGCGTTGGACATCATCAATAACGGCCTGGCCGCAGCACTTGACCAGGAAAAAGGCGGTGAAATTGCCGAGCGTCTTGGCTCACTCTATGATTACATTGCCCGCCTTTTACTTACGGCCAATCTGCGCAATGACGAAGAAAGTCTTAATCAGGCCGAAAGCCTGCTCGAAGATGTTGCCTCGGCATGGCGGGAAATCGGCCAACAGCAAAGCGCATGAGGCCTGAATGTCAGTATTTCGGACGGCTCAGCATCATCTGACCCAACAGGCACTGTTGGACGCCTATGCAGCCCTGCTTGATAGCGCCGCACAGATGCATGAGCTCGCAAACAAGGAAGAATGGGCGGCGCTGATAGATCAGCGCACCCACTATCTTATGCTGGTTGAAAAGCTGCGTGAAATGGATGCCAGTGTGGCACTGGACTCGACAGGGAAGCAGCGCAAGGCTGAACTGCTTGAAGCGATTCTAGAGCATGACGTCGAGATTCGTCGTCAGCTGGTAGCGCGCCGTGATGAGTTGGGCAAGCTGATTGGCCTGGCCCAGCAGCAGCGTAAGTTGCACCGCGCCTATGCCCCACAGCAAGGCGATTCAGACGCCATCTATTCACTCGGTGAGGCACCCACCAAGAGGTCGCCGTGAGCGGTATCAACCCCCTGATTGATACTCTCATGCACCAGGTGTTGGGCAGGCGGGGTGATGCCGCGCCGCGTGTTCTTAATGAGCCCGTGCGCCCGGTGGATCCGGGGGCTGGTCCGCAGGCGCTGCACAGTGATTCACGCCTGGATGGACGTGCTGACCCGCGACTTTCTGAGCTTCGCTTACCGCCATCACTGGACCTGCCGCGACAGGGAGGGCGCGGAGAACTGCCCGCTGGGCAACAGGGTTCGACACAAACCCACTTCAGCCTCGCCGCGCGCAGCATTGCTGATGTCTTGCTACGTTTTCCTGCGCCACCTTCCACTCTGCGCGCTGAAGCCCCCCTGATGCAGCCAACAGACAACGCCTCTCCGTCAAATCTGGCAGCTCGTCTGGAGACTAGCATCCGTGATAGCGGACTCTTCTATGAATCCCATCTCAAGCGCTGGTTTCAAGGTGATGCTGCGCGTCAGCAGTTATTGCGTGAACCGCAGATGCAGCCTGGCGTTCGACCATTGCCCACTGTCCCCCTGGCAGGACAAGGGCTACCTGCTATCAGTAACCCCTTATCTCCGAATGGACCACCACTAATCCTGCCAGCTGCCGTGCCTTTTACGCTGCCGCCAGGTTCTTCCCTGAACATGGTTCTGCAGGCGCTTGGGCAGAGCGGGGGCAGCCCGTTCATTCAGTCAGGCAGTGCCTTACTGCCGGCTGCTGGCAATGTAGCATCACAAAGCCAGCCAGCCAGCTTGATGTCGGGCGTCCATCCTGTCGTCAGTGGTAATTCTTCTGCCGCTAATACTGTCATGCAGGGTCAGAGCGGCGAGCTGGGTGTGGGACGTGAGTTGCCTGAACTGAATGCCATGCGTCAGCGTGAAGTGGTCAACGAGAGCCTTCAGGGTCTGGTACGTCAGCAGTTGGAGCTACTGGTCACGCCAACAATCCGCTGGGAAGGCGATGTCTGGGCTGGTATTTTCATGGCATTGGTGATCAACCTGCCTGGTCGTGAGGAAGGTGCCAGCGGTGATGACAGCAAACAGAGTGAGTCGGAAGAGGGCTGGCGCTCGGAAATGCACCTTGATGTTCCTGAGCTGGGCGAATTCAGCGTTGCCTTATGGTTCTATCGCAGCACTTTGAGCGTTGATTTCACAACGCCCAGTAGTGATGTACAGCAGCGCCTGGATGATCATTTGCCTGCTCTGGAACAGCGTCTTTCGGCCCTGAATCTGCGCAAGGTCCAATTGAAAGTGCGCCGCCTGGACACTTATGAGGCGCTATGAATACTCCCAATGAACGCCGTCGTCAGGCGGTAGCCCTTGCCTACCAGAGTGATGCCAGTGCGCCACACGTTGTGGCGAAAGGCTATGGCGAGATGGCCGAACGCATCATGGCAGAAGCGCAGCGTCAAGGTATCTATGTACATGACGCACCGGAGCTTGTGGCCTTGCTGATGCAGCTGGATCTGGATGAAGAAATTCCTGCTAGCCTCTATCAGGTAGTCGCTGAAATACTGGTCTGGGTATTTGAGCTTTCAGGAGAGGGCGTGGCTCCCTCTGGCACTCAGCAAACCTGACGCTCCTTTAACCACTAAAATTGCTCTAGCTAATGAAAGCCGGATATGTAACCATACGGAAAAGTAAATAAGCGTAAAATGTTAATGATGTTGCTACACTTGAGTGGCAACGTTGCCGTATGGGTTTAATAAATCAGCATGAGTCATACCAGCTTTTTCGATGAAGTGCAGGAAATCAATCTGGCCTATCTGCTTCTGGCCCAGCGTCTGTTGGCGGAAGATCGTGAGATAGGCATGTTCCGGCTGAAAGTGGATGCTGAGCTGGCGGATATGTTGGCATCGCTCAACGCGCGCCAGCTTACCCAGCTGGCGCGGACCAACCAGCTACTGTGTCGCTTCACGCTGGAAAGTGCCGAGCAGTTGCGTCAGCTCACTCAGAACCCGCGGGACCAGGGGCTGTCCGGCTTGCATACCTCCCTGCTGTTAGCCGGTGAGCCGTTGGAAAGTCTTCGTAAATCGTCCACTGGAAAAGCCTCAACTGACAAATCGTCACATAGCGGTTATGAAAAGTCTTCTGACGAGGAGGCGGAGTGACCCAAAAAAGCTTGGTGGATGAAATGCACCAGGTGCAACTGGCGATCGAGCTGATTGAGCTGGGGGCCCGCCTGCAGGTGCTGGAGACCGAGACAGAGCTAAGCCGTACCCGCCTGATCAAGCTTTACAAGGAAGTGCGCGGAATGTCACCGCCCAAAGGCATGCTGCCGTTTTCAGCGGACTGGTTTATTACCTGGCTGCCTAATATCCACTCTTCATTGTTTTATAACATCTACCGCAACCTGCTCAAGGAAGGCAGCTGCGAGCGTATTGATGCCTTTGTTAAAGCTTACCGATTGTACGATGAGCAGGTCGAGCTCGAAGATATGGAAGCCGTGCTTGGGCTGACCCGTGCCTGGACGCTGGTACGTTTTTTTGAAAGCGATCTTCTCCAGCTGAGCCGCTGCACCCGCTGTGGAGGGAGTTTTGTGGCTCATGCCCATAGCCCTACCCAGCACTATGTCTGTGGGATCTGCCAGCCGCCTTCCCGCGCAGGTAAAACCCGCAAGACCGCCCGCTATAAAATAACCTGAAAGCGGCTGTATTGGGTGTTCTTTACCTGCCTTTACCAAACAGAATACGTCTGCTGTCGACGGCCATGCCTGTTATGCTGTTAAATAGTGTTAAACAACCTGATGTGTCTCTGACACCCTGACGATATCGAACAGCCTGACAGCCGGTGTATCGCTCCCGGTAGCCTTCGGTGAGGCGTTTCTGTGTAAGCATCGTTAGCCTGATGGCTAATGCTGGCTGCACAAAACCGATAAGGATACTGCTTGTGTTAATTGCGCTCGGTTATCTGGTGGTCTTGCTCTCTGTATTCGGAGGGTATGTGCTTGCTGGTGGCAGTCTGGGGCCTCTGTATCAGCCGCTGGAACTCGTCATGATTGGGGGTGCCGGTGTTGGTGCCTTTTTGGCGGCTAATAACGGCAAGGCGCTCAAGGCGACATTCAAGATATTTCCGCGCCTGCGACGCACCAAGCAATACAACAAAGCCATGTATATGGAGCTGTTGGCGCTGCAGTACAAAGTGCTTTCCAAGGTGCGCCGTGAAGGAATGCTGGGAATTGAACGGGATATTGATAACCCTCAGGACAGCCCGCTTTTCCAGGAGCATCCAAGAGTGCTGGCTGATACGCATATCATGAATTTTCTGACTGACTACCTGCGTCTGATGGTCAGCGGTGGTATGGAGCCGATGGAAATTGATGAGTTGATGCTGCATGAGATTGAGGGTTTTGAGCAGGAAGCGCACATCCCTATTGATGCAATTGCCAAGGTAGGTGATGCCATGCCAGCGTTTGGCATAGTGGCGGCGGTAATGGGCGTGGTCAAGGCGTTGACCTATGCGGATGCAGGGCCTGAACAGATGGGTGAGATGATTGCTCATGCGTTGGTCGGCACTTTCCTGGGGATCCTGCTCGGTTATGGGTTTATCAACCCTCTGGCCAGCTACCTTGATCGCCAGGCCAAGGAAGCCGAAAAGATGCTGCAGTGTGTCCGGGTCACGCTGCTGGCGAGCCTGCATGGCTATGCACCACAGATTGCCGTGGAATTTGGCCGTAAGGCCCTGCATACAGCAGAACGGCCGAGTTTTACAGAGCTTGAAGACTACGTGCGCGATGCCAAGAAGGCAGGTAGTGCATGAGTCAGGGGGGAGGTGAGCGGCGCCCGATCATCATCCGGCGTAAAAAGGTCGTACACGCTCATCATGGCGGTTCATGGAAGATTGCCCTGGCAGATTTCATGACGGCCCTGATGGCGCTGTTCCTGGTGATGTGGATCCTGAGCACCGCCGATGAAGAGCAGCGTCAGGGGGTTGCGGAGTATTTCAATATGCCACTGACACAAGCAGTAACCGGTGGTGAGCGTTCAGGAAGCACCAGCCCGATTCCTGGTGGCGGCCCGGACCCGATGCATACGGAGGGAGAGCGTGCGCGTGTTGATATTCGCCAGCACACTCGCCCCAGCGAGCAGGAGCGTCGCTTTTTTCGCGACGTTCAGGAACGTATTGAACGGGCAATAGCGCTACAGCCGGAGCTCAGCCTGATGCGTGAGCAGATGCGCTTTGATCTGACGCGGGAAGGGTTGCGCATCCAGCTTCTGGATACCGAGCAGCGGCCGATGTTCGAGCTTGGCAGTGACCAGGTGGCGCCCTATATGAGTGACCTGTTACGCACCATAGCGCCGCTGCTTAACGAATTGCCCAATGATCTGAGTATTGGCGGGCATACCGATAGCCTGCCGTATAGCGGCGGCTATCGCGGCTACAGCAATTGGGAGCTTTCCAGCGATCGGGCTAATGCCTCGCGGCGGGAGCTGGTCGCAGGTGGCCTGGACCCGGCTCAGCTACTGCGGGTCTCGGGGTTTGCTGACAGGGTCATCTTGCCAGAGGCTGATGCGCAGGATCCGGTCAACCGGCGCATTGAACTGGTCGTGCTGTTACCAGAAGTGGCTAATGAAATTCGTAATCCCAGCGTGACGCCAGGCAATCGTCTGGCACCAGAAAGTGACCTGACTTCAGAAGGCAGCGCGATCCCGGAAATACCGCTGATGGTAACTCCGAATGGCGGCTGAGCCTGGTAGTAACTGACATAAAAACGACGCATAGGGTGAGAGTGTGCATGGATATCACGGACTTTTTTGACACCTTTTTTGAAGAAGCAGAAGAGCTGTTGGCTGATATGGAGCAGCACTTGCTGGAGCTGGATGTGGAAGATCCGGATAGCGAGCAGCTTAATGCCATCTTCCGCGCTGCCCACTCGATCAAGGGTGGGGCAGGCACCTTCGGTTTTACGGTACTGCAGAAAACCACGCATATTTTTGAAAACCTGCTGGACCACGCGCGCAAGGGTGAACTTGCCCTGCGCGCGGACCTTGTCGATACCTTCCTGGAGGCAAAAGACATCATGCACGATCAACTTAATGCCTACCGCAATGAGGAAGAGCCGAACCAGGAAGCCTACGAACGCATCAGCCAGACATTGCAACAGATCGCGCTAGAGGAAATTGGCAAAGGCTTGGAAGCCGCTGAGGGAGCGCCGATTGCCAATGCAACCCCTTCCACTGCTGCCGGGAAATCTGCGCCTGCGCCAACTGAAGCTCCTTCTCAACCTAACCCCGAGCCAACGCAAAGCACGGGCAGTGATGGTGACCTGCTACAGGTTTCTTTATTGAACGTCAGTGAGAAAGACCGCATTCTGCTGGCTGAAGAGCTTGAGCAGCTGGGTGATATCCAGTCCCAGTCCGGAGATGAAAGCCGCTATGAAGTGATTCTTCAGGGCAATACCAGCCCGGATGATATCGAAGCGGTGATGTGCTTTATCATCGAGCCGGAGCAGATCGAGATCAAGGTGCTGGATGCAGCTCCAGCTGCCGACACGTCTGCGGCTGAGAGGGCTGAACCGGCCCGGCCGGCGCCAGAGGTCGCGGCCGAAAAAGCTCCGTCCACGCCTGAAAAAGCCCCGTCCGCTGGCGAAAAAGCAGTGGCTAAACCGGCCGCTGATGCCAAGCCCAAGGCGAAAAAGGCCGCCTCTGAGTCGTCCTCCATCCGTGTCTCGGTCGACAAGGTAGATCAGATCATCAACCTGGTCGGCGAGCTTATCATTACCCAGTCAATGCTCGATCAGACGGTCAGTGATCTGGCTGATCAATCGGTTGGCAACAGTTCACTGCAAAACGGCATGAGCCTTCTGCAGCGCAATGCCCGTGATCTGCAGGAAGCGGTAATGTCGATCCGCATGATTCCCATGGAATTCGTGTTCAGCCGTTTTCCCCGGGTGGTACGCGACACGGCTGGCAAGCTGGAAAAAGATATAGAGCTGGTCACCGAAGGCAAATCCACCGAACTGGATAAAAGCCTGGTCGAACGGATTACCGATCCGCTCACCCACCTGGTGCGTAATAGCCTGGATCACGGCATCGAAATGCCCGACGAGCGGGAGGCCAAGGGTAAGCCGCGTACTGGCAAGCTTACCCTGGCGGCAAGGCATCAGGGGGGTAATATCCTGATTGAGGTAAAAGACGACGGGGCCGGCATGGATCGTGAAGTGCTGCTCAATAAGGCTCGCGAGAGCGGCCTGAATGTGTCTGATACCATGACTGACGAAGATGTCTGGCAGCTGATTTTTGCTCCCGGCTTCTCAACCGCGAAAGAAGTTACCGATGTGTCTGGCCGTGGTGTCGGCATGGATGTGGTCAAGCGTAACATCCAGGGCATGGGTGGTCGGGTTGAGATCCAGTCCAAAAAGGGCGAAGGCACCAATACTCGCATCGTGCTGCCGTTGACGCTGGCTATTCTGGATGGCATGTCGATCAAGGTGGGTCAGGAAACCTTTATTCTGCCGCTGTCGGCGGTACTGGAATCACTGCAGCCTGCCAAGGAAGACATGTATGCCATGGCCGGTGATGACGTGGTCCTGAAAGTGCGTGACGAATACCTGCCGGTGATCGCCATCCACGAAGTGCTGGATGTCGACAACGCCATCACGGATCCGACCAAGAGCATTGCTGTGATCGTTCAGGGCGAAGGACGTCGCTATGCCATGCTGGTAGACGAGCTACTGGGCCAGCAGCAGGTGGTAGTCAAGAATCTTGAAGATAACTACCGCAAGGTGCCGGGCATCTCCGCTGCAACCATTCTTGGTGACGGCAGCGTTGCCTTCATCCTGGACATTACCGGCCTGCATCGTCTGGGCCGGAGTAAGAAAGAAGCTGGCAAACAGGTTCAATCCCCCCATTTCAAATCGACCCCCATTGTTACATCGCAAAAGGAGGCTGAGTCGTCATGAGTCAGGCTAACAGTAGTGTAGTGCTTGCTGCCGCAGAGGCGGACAATCGTGAGTTTCTGGTGTTCTCGCTGGGAGAAGAAGAGTACGCCATCGACATTCTCAAGGTGCAGGAAATCCGTGGCTACGAAAATGTTACCCGTATTGCCAATGCGCCGGACTTTATCAAGGGCGTAACCAATCTGCGTGGTGTGATCGTGCCGATTGTCGACCTGCGCATCAAATTCCATCTGGAAAGTGTCGAGTACGGCGGGCAGACGGTGGTGATTGTCGTCAACGTCGCTGACCGTGTTGTCGGCATTGTCGTGGATGGCGTCTCGGATGTGATGACCCTGACCCCGGAGCAGATCAAACCGGCGCCTGAGTTTGGCGTCACCTTGTCATCGGACTTTCTCAGCGGCCTGGGCAGCCTGGAAGACCGCATGCTGGTGCTGGTCGACATAGACAAACTGCTAACCAGTGAAGAAATGGCTCTGGTGGATACCACTCGCCAATCCTGATGATGACCAGGAGTTAGCGCCATGGATGGTGACTCTGTCAGTGCTCGCAGAGAAGGGCAGGAAGCGCTTGCAGATGGTAAAAATGTTAAAATATGTTTAATGTCAGGAATAATGACGTTGGATGAAGGCATTCTTCAACGCAGATTTGCCAGGCCTGTGACTGACGCGACAATGGAGACGTGTTTTTGATCGAGCAACGAGAGGGAGTTGAGGCCAGCCAATGGTCTTCTGGCAACCAGATTGAGCGTGATCTGGTGCTGACAGATGCTGATTTCAAGCGTATCCGCGACCTGATCTATCAGCGGGCGGGCATAGTGCTGGCTGAGCATAAGCGCGAAATGGTCTACAGTCGACTGGCCAAGCGTTTGCGTCATCATGGCCTGACACGCTTCAGCGACTACCTTCAGCGTCTCGAGCGCCAGCCCGATGCTCGCGAGTGGGAGGCTTTTACCAATGCGCTGACTACCAACCTGACCGCTTTTTTCCGGGAGGCGCATCATTTCCCGTTATTGGCGGAACATATCAGGCACAAGACGGGGCCAGTGTCGGTCTGGTGTGCAGCAGCTTCTACCGGCGAAGAGCCCTATTCGCTGGCCATGACCCTCCTGGAAACCCTTGGCCCCAAGGCCAGTCAGTCGCGCATAGTGGCTACCGATATCGATACAGAAGCTCTGCAAAAGGCACGTAGCGGCGTCTACCCCCTTGAGCAGGTACGCAAGATAGATGAAGTACGCGTCAAGCGCTTCTTCCATAAAGGCACCGGCAAGCGTATCGGACTCGCCAGAATCCGTCCTGAAGTCTCCGATCTGGTAGAGTTTTCTGCCCTGAACCTGCTGGCGCCACAATGGCCAGTCAAGGGGCCTTTTGATGTAATTTTCTGCCGTAATATCATGATTTATTTCGATAAAGAGACGCAAGCGAAGATTCTCAAGCGGTTTGCACCACTTTTAAAGCCGGATGGTCTTCTATTTGCTGGGCATTCGGAAAACTTCTCGTATATCAGCAACGAGTTCAAATTGCGTGGGCAAACGGTCTACACCCTGGCGCCCCATCATCGCTCGTCCGGCAACTAGCCAAAGGTACTTGTAGCCAAAGGTACCTGGCCAACAACGACAGGAGGCGTGCATTGAGCGCATCTAAAATAAAAGTGTTATGCGTCGACGATTCGGCACTGATTCGCGATTTACTGACAGAAATCATCAACTCTCAGCCGGATATGGAAGTCGTAGCAGTTGCCCCTGACCCGATTGCTGCGCGAGATCTGATCAAACAGCATAATCCTGACGTGCTGACGCTGGACGTTGAAATGCCCCGTATGGACGGCCTGGATTTTCTTGAACGCCTGATGCGCCTGCGGCCTATGCCGGTACTGATGGTGTCCTCGCTGACTCAGGCCGGCTCTGAGATCACCTTGCGGGCGTTAGAGCTTGGAGCCCTGGATTTTGTTGCCAAGCCCAGCCTGGGTATTCGCAACGGCATGATGGAATACGCCAATGAGATCGCTGAAAAACTGCGCGCCGCTGCCCGTTCAAGGCCCCGTCAGGCGCTGCCCAAAAAGAATGCTCCGGCACGTAAAGAGCTGACCGCACCGCTGACCTCGAGTGAAAAGCTGATCATCATAGGTGCGTCGACCGGCGGCACCGAAGCGATCCGCTCAGTGCTGGAGCCATTGCCCGCCAATGCCCCGGCGATTCTGATTACCCAGCATATGCCCGGTGGCTTCACCCGTTCGTTTGCTGAGCGTCTTGATCGGCTGTGCCGTATTTCAGTGAAAGAAGTCACTGATGGTGAACGCTTACTGCCCGGGCACGCCTATATTGCCCCAGGAGATCAGCACTTGGAACTTGCGCGCAGCGGGGCCAACTATGTGGCCCGGCTAAACAGCGGCCCACCGGTTAACCGCCATCGTCCCTCTGTGGATGTGCTGTTTCACTCCGCAGCCCAGCATGCCGGTAAAAATGCCGTGGGTGTGATTCTTACCGGTATGGGGAAGGATGGTGCCAAGGGGCTTCTGGAAATGCGTGAAGCGGGGGCGGCGACCATTGCCCAGAACGAGGAAACCTGCGTGGTGTTTGGTATGCCACGGGAGGCTATTGCCATGGGCGGTGCCACTGAAGTGGCCGCCCTGGACGACATTCCCGGCCGTATGATGTCGCTGGTAGCGGCGTCTGGTCGCGCCCAGCGAGTCTGATGATATCTTGCCACCTATAGGGCCGCTGATAACACATGCCTGCCGATCAAGGAAAACGCTATGAGCCGCCTACTGCGCAACGTATCGCTGAACATTTCCATTCTCGTCGCACTTGCCCTGCTGGCGCTGGCCATTGCCTCCAATGTGGTGATTTTTACGCTTGCTGACAGGGCAACAAACCGCACCCTGCACACCCTGGAAGCGATCAACGTTGATCAGCTCAATGAAATCAACCGCGCTGACGCACTTTGGAGTGGCGCCATGATGGAACTGGAGGCTGCCTCCAATGATTTCATGCTGGGCCGACGCGAACAGGCAGACCAGCGTCTGGAAGAAGCCGCCAATCAACTGGAGCGTGCGCAAGAGCGCTTTGAAAACTTTGCCTCAGTGGCGCGCACCGAGCAAGGCGAAGCGCTGGGGGCAAGGGTTGAATCAACCTTCGCGGCGAGTATGGAAATTGCCCATCAACAGTTGACGGCATTGAACGATATGCGCACCACTCAGTTCAACGAGTTGCGCAATGAGCTTGCCACTGTCGGCGCGCAGCAAGAAGCCGCGCTGGACGAGTTTGTGGAGTACGCCACCCTGCGTGGCCAACAGCTACAGCAGGAACTCAACGACATCAGCCGCTTCTATTCGATTATCGAGTGGGTGATTCTGGGGTTATCGATCCTGCTGGTAATCCTTATCTATGCCAGCCTGCGGGCAATTGTATTGCGTCCGTTGAATCAGGCGGCTGAAGCGCTGGATGCGATTGCCAATGCCGACCTGACCCAGGCCCTGCCGGAAGGGGGCAATAACGAAATTGGTCGTCTGCTGACATCCATGGGGCGTATGCAGTCAAGCTTGAACGACATTGTTGCCAAGGTACGTGAAGGCAGCCAGGAGATCTATCACGGCACCCGTGAAATCGCCAGCGGCAATGCCGACCTTTCATCGCGTACTGAGCAACAGGCCGCCTCCATCCAGGAAACCGCCGCCAGCATGGAAGAGATGACCGCCACGGTGAAGCAGAATGCCGACAACGCCCGCCAGGCCAGCACTCTGGCAGCGGATGCCTCAAGTACCGCAGAACGTGGTGGTGAGGTGGTGGAGCAGGTGGTCAGCACCATGCACGGCATCTCCACCAGCTCGCAGAAAGTGGCGGATATTACCGGGGTGATCGACTCGATTGCTTTCCAGACCAATATTCTCGCCCTGAACGCCTCGGTGGAAGCCGCGCGGGCAGGAGAGCAGGGCCGTGGCTTTGCCGTGGTCGCGGGTGAAGTACGCAACCTGGCCAGCCGCAGCGCGGACGCGGCTAAAGAGATCAAGGGGCTGATTGAAAGCTCGGTGGCGCAGATCAACGAAGGCTCTGTACTGGTGGAGCAGGCGGGCGCCACCATGACAGAGGTCGTGACCTCCGTGCGTCGGGTCACCGACATCATGGATGAAATTTCGGCCGCCTCTCAAGAACAGAGTGATGGCATCGAACAGGTCAGCCAGGCGGTAGGCCAGATGGATCAGGTCACCCAACAGAATGCCGCTCTGGTGCAGCAGGCCTCGGCGGCAGCGGCTTCGCTGGAAGAACAGGCAAATCGCCTGGAGCAGGCGGTTGCCGTTTTCCAGCTGCTGGGCACCCAGCAGGCGGCGCCTGCCTTGGCGTCTCCTACCCCCGCAACTTCTGTCACACGCTCTACCCATGCGCCTCAGGACGCCGCGTCGCTGCGACGCCCTGCCAGCCAGAACCCCAGTACCCGCGACACATCTGCTCAGGATGACTGGGAGGAGTTTTGATGTGTGCGCACTTTCTGATCCGGGTGTCCTTTGAAAAGCAGGCTTAACTGCCTGCTTTACAATGTTTTAAAATAAGGTGATGGCGATATACTTGCTGGCTGGTCGTAATAAAGCGTCGTCGTCATCCAACAAACCGTTAATAACACAGCAAGATCAAGATCTGAGTGAGGATAACCAATGGCAGACAAGAACATGAGCTTTCTGGTGGTTGATGACTTTCCGACCATGCGCCGGATTGTCCGCAGCCTGCTTAAAGAGCTCGGTTTTACCAATGTGGAAGAGGCCGAAGACGGTCAGGATGCGCTTAACAAGCTGCGCGCAGGCAATTTTGAATTCGTGGTGTCGGATTGGAACATGCCCAACCTTGATGGCTTGGAGATGCTCAAGGAAATTCGTCAGGACGATGCGCTGAAAGAGTTGCCGGTGCTGATGGTGACGGCAGAAGCCAAGAAAGAAAACATCATTGCCGCCGCGCAAGCAGGCGCCAGTGGTTATGTCGTCAAGCCGTTCACGGCCGCCACCCTCGAAGAAAAGCTGAACAAGATCTTCGACAAGATGGGCAAATAAAGCGGTGAGGGTGCTAAGGCGCCTGAATAATGAGGAGATAACATAATGCGTCAGAATGAGCAGGATGATTCTGCCCAGCTGTCCGAAGAGGCCGCCGAAGACCTGATCCAACGTATTGGCAAGCTGACACGCATGCTGCGTGAAAACATGCGGGAACTGGGCCTCGACAAAGAAATTGAGAAGGCAGCGGAAGCAATTCCCGACGCCCGTGACCGTCTGCATTACGTCGCGGCCATGACCGAGCAGGCGGCTGAGCGTGCCCTCAACGCGATTGACCGGGCCCAGCCCATGCAGGACCAGCTGACCGAGCGTGCTGAAGCGCTGGACAAACGCTGGACGGAGTGGTTTGAGGCTCCTCAGGAGCTGGATGACGCCAAACTGCTGGTCAAGGACACCCGCCAGTATCTCAGCGACGTACCGGATATGACCTCTGCCACCAGCAAGGAACTGCTGGAAATCATGATGGCTCAGGACTTTCAGGACCTGACCGGTCAGGTGATCAAGAAAATGATGGACGTGATCCGCGAGATCGAGCATCAGCTGGTACAGGTGCTGATCGATAACGTGCCGGAAGCACAGGCACGACAATCCATGCAGCGTAAGGCCGAAGATCAGTGGAAGAACGACAATGCACGGCGTAACGAAGAACTGCTCAACGGCCCGCAGGTTAAACAGGATGAACCTGATGTGGTCTCCGGACAGGACCAGGTCGATGACCTGCTGGACGAGCTGGGTTTCTGATTGCCAGTAAGGTACGGATTTAATGGTTGTCCGGTTTCAACCGCCCAACAGGGCGGTTGAGTGCGTCTTGAGCAAGCATCGAAACCTTGACGGTAGTGGCCGCTTCCCCATTGCAGCAAGCTGAACAGAGAATTTATGGCCGAAAGCGATAGCGACGACGAAAAAACCGAAGAGGCCACGCCGCGACGCGAGGAAAAAGCCCGAGAAGAAGGTCAGGTACCCCGATCCCGGGAGCTGACCACTTTTCTGATGTTGCTGGGCGGTGTTATCGGTCTCTGGGCAATGGGCATGATGATCTATGACCAGTTGGGTCTGGTCATGGACCAGGCCTTCGGATTTGAGCGTCGTGAAGCCATGGAAACCCTGCCCATGCTGGTCAATGCGCTGGATATTGGTGAGCGCACCCTCTACGCCATCATGCCCTTGTTCTTGCTGTTGACGGTGATTGCCATGGTCTCACCAGCACTGCTGGGTGGTTGGCTGATTTCCGCCAAATCCATGCAGCCAAAGCTTTCCAAGCTGAATCCGTTCAAGGGTCTGAAGCGGATGTTTTCCAGCCAGGCGCTGATTGAGCTGGCCAAGGCGTTGGCCAAGTCAGTGCTGGTAGGCGGTGTGAGTGCGGCCTTTCTGTACCTCAATATTGGCAAGTTCCTGGCCCTGATGACCCAACCTATTCAGCAGGCCCTGGCCAATACCTTGACCATGGCCGCGCAGGCGGCAGGCCTGATGGTGCTGACGCTGATTGTGGTCATCCTCATTGATGTGCCCTTTCAACTTTATAGCCACGCTAAAAAGCTGCGCATGAGCAAGGAAGAAGTCAAACGCGAACATAAGGAATCTGAAGGCGACCCCCAGCTCAAGGCACGCATTCGCCAACAGCAGCAGGCAATGTCGCGGGGGCGGATGATGAGCAAGGTACCGGATGCCGATGTGATCATTACCAACCCGACCCACTTCGCCATCGCCCTGGAGTATCAGGAAGGCAGCATGGGCGCACCCCGGGTAGTTGCCAAGGGTGCCGATGCGGTGGCCATGCGCATCCGTGAAGTGGCGCAGGAGGCGGGGGTGCCGCATCTTGAAGCGCCGCCATTGGCGCGAGCGTTGTATCACCACGTTGACCTGGATGGCGAAGTGCCTGCCCAGCTCTATACTGCCGTGGCCGAAGTCATGGCCTGGGCCTATCGCCTGAAGAATATCGCAAAGGAGGGAGGCGACGTGCCCCCGACGCCCGATAACCTGCCGGTGCCACCGGAAATGGAGAGCCGCGATTCTCGCGGCAACGAGACGCCGTTATGAAAGGCTTAGGCCAACTGATCAATCAGCGTGACTGGATGGGCGATGTGCGCATGAAACTGCTCGCCGGCCCCATCCTGATCATCATGATTCTGGGCATGATGATCCTGCCGCTGCCGCCTTTCGCCCTGGATCTGCTATTCACGTTCAATATCGCTCTGGCGGTCATGGTGCTGCTGGTCAGCATGTTTACCCAGAAGCCGCTGGATTTTGCCGCATTTCCAGCCGTACTGCTATTTACTACCCTGTTGCGCCTCTCGCTGAACGTTGCCTCTACCCGGGTGGTGCTGATGAACGGTCATGAAGGCGGCGACGCTGCGGGCAAGGTGATCGAGGCCTTTGGTACCTTTCTGGTTGGCGGTAACTTTGCCGTTGGCCTGGTGGTGTTTCTGATTCTGGTAGTGATCAACTTCATGGTTATCACCAAGGGCGCCGGGCGTATCGCCGAAGTCGGTGCCCGCTTCATGCTTGATGCCATGCCGGGCAAGCAGATGGCGATTGACGCCGACCTCAACGCCGGTCTGATCGGTGAGGAAGACGCCAAGCAGCGGCGCGCTGAAGTGGCTCAGGAAGCTGATTTCTATGGTTCCATGGACGGTGCCAGCAAGTTCGTGCGTGGGGATGCCATGGCCGGGTTGGTGATCATGGTGGTCAACATCATTGGCGGTCTGTTGATTGGCATGATGCAGCATGGCATGAGCTTTGCCGATGCGGGCCAGACTTACACACTGCTGACTATTGGCGATGGCCTGGTCGCGCAGATTCCGGCTCTGGTGATCTCCACCGCTGCCGGTGTCACGGTGTCACGGGTCAATACCGATCAGGATGTTGGCCAGCAGATGATCAGCCAGCTGTTCATCAACCCCCAGGTGCTGATTCTGGCAGCCGCAGTGATGGGGCTTCTTGGCATGGTGCCCGGGATGCCCAATCTGGTCTTCCTGATTTTTACCACTCTGCTGGGTGCATTGGCCTGGTATCTGATCCGTCAGAAGAACCAGCAGATGGTGCGCCAGGAAATTGCCGAGACCCCGGCACCGGTTCAGGAAGCGCCAGAGGCCAGCTGGGAGGATGTCCAGCTGGTAGATACCCTGGGCCTTGAAGTTGGCCATCGGTTGATTCCGCTGGTGGATTCACGCCAGAAAGGAGAGCTGTTAGGGCGGATCAAGAGTGTTCGCAAGAAGTTTGCTCAGGAGGTCGGCTTTTTGCCACCGGTTGTGCATATCCGCGATAACCTGGAGTTAGCGCCCAACAGCTATGTGCTGACCATGAAAGGTGCTGAAATCGGCCGCGCCGAAGCCCATCCTGGCAAATGGCTGGCCATCGACCCCGGCCAGGTCTCAGGCGAGCTGCAAGGTGCGCCAACCAAGGATCCGGCCTTTGGCTTGCCAGCGGTGTGGATCGACAGCAACCAGCGCGAGCATGCCCAGGTCTATGGTTATACGGTCGTCGATGCCAGTACTGTAATTGCCACGCACCTGAACCACCTGCTGCATCGTCATTCACCGGAAATGCTTGGCCGTGCCGAGGTGCAGAAGCTGCTCGACAAGCTGAGCGGCGACCAGAAATCCCTGGTGGAAGAAGTGGTGCCCAAGGCGATTTCACTGACGGTATTACAGCGCATTATGCAGAACCTGTTGGATGAAGATGTTTCGATTCGCGATCTGCGCACCATTCTGGATACCCTGGCCGAACATGCTCCCCAGCAGCAGGATGCCAACGAACTATCGGCGCTGGTGCGGATTGCGCTGGGGCGTGCGATTACCCAGCAATGGTTTGCCGGCCAGGACGTGCTTAATGTAATGGGCCTGGATGCCCAGCTCGAACAGGTGCTGTTGCAGGCCATGAACGGTAACGGTGCCATGGAGCCTGGCCTGGCGGATACCCTGATGACCCAGGCCGAACAGGCACTGGAGCGCCAGGAAGCTGCCGGTGAGCCGCCGGTACTGGTGGTGCAGCACAGTCTGCGCGCGGTGTTGGCGCGCTTTTTGCGCCGCCGGATGCGCCATCTGGTGGTGATGTCCCAGGCCGAGATTCCGGATGACCGCACCCTGCGTGTTGTCACACTGGTCGGTGGGCGATAGCCATGCTGCCAGCAGCCTGCACGGGTGAACACGTATCTCCACTTTTGAACCAAAGGGCAGAGGGTGAAACATGAGCGTAAGACGATTCGTTGGCAGCAATAGCCGCGATGTAATGCGCCAGGTACGCGAGGCGCTGGGAGATGATGCGCTGATCGTTGCCAATCGCCGCACAGAAGGGGGAGTCGAGATTCTGGCCATGGCCGACTCGGCGGCAGATCATTTTGACCCTGCGCCCCAGGATCCGACTCCACCTGTGGCGCAACCAGCGCCCCCAGCAGGGTTTGAAACGGCGCTGGCAGCGGCCGCATCCCGGTCGGCACCTACGAGTGCAGAGCTCGCCAACGTCGAACAGGCCAAGCCGGATCCCTTGCAGGCGATGAGCGAGCGCCTGCTCAAGGAAATGCAGGATATGCGCGCCCTGCTGGCCAGCACCGGGCAGCCGCTGGAAGCCACACCGCCCAGAGGCTGGGCACAGCGTCTCCACCAGCTGCTGTTTGAAGTAGGGTTCAGCGTTGAAATTGCCAATGAGCTGCTGGCCGGCATGCCGGAGGATTTCAACCAGCTGGCCGATGAAAGCGATCAACCGCTGGCCTGGTTACGTACCCGGCTGGCCAGCCGGCTGACCGTTCTCAAGGACGAAAACAGCTTTTTTGACCAGGCCGGCATTGTCGCTCTGGTCGGGCCCACTGGGGTGGGCAAGACCACTACTACGGCCAAGCTGGCGGCACGCTTTGTGATGCGCCATGGCACCCGGCCAGTGGCGCTGGTGACCACTGACAGCTTCCGTATTGGCGCCCATGAGCAGCTGCGTATCTATGCCCGCCTGCTGGATATTCCCATGTACGCGCTGGACTCCGAGCAGCCGATTGATTCCCTGTTGGGGCGTTTGCAGGGCAAGCAGTGGGTGATTATCGATACGGTGGGCATGAGCCAGCGTGATCAGAGGGTGATCGAGCAGATTGCCCAGCTGCAGGGTGGTCATTCCAAGGTGCGGCTAGTGCTGTTGCTGAACGCTGCCAGCCAGCCGGAAACCCTGGAGGAAGTGGTACTGCGCTATCGCCAGGCAGCCCGTGCTGCAGGCGCAGAGCTTGACGACTGCATCATCACCAAGCAGGACGAAGCCGGGCGGCTGGCGCCGGTGCTGGATATTGTCATGCGCCATGGCCTGCGTGTGCTGTTTGGCTCCCATGGCCAGCAGGTGCCCGAAGACATGAGCCTTGCGGCTGCCGCGCCGCTGGTGGAACAGGCGCTGAAAACCCGCACCTCGCGCTCGGCCCAGGCGGAACCCGAGGGAGCGCCTTCACTCAGCCTGCCGCGCTGGTCGCGGGATGTACTCGGTCAAGGGCGGCGGCTATCTTCACTGCTAAGCCGCCTGCGTGAACGGGTGGGTGGTTTTGTGCACCTGGAAGCCTGTTGGGATTTAGCCGCTCTGCCAATCCGCGTGCAGGCTGAGCGTCTGGATAAACTGCTGCAGGATTACCCGCCCGCCGGGGCGACCCTGGGCATGCACTGGGCGCCACGGCGTAACGAGCGCAGCTGTGACTGGGCCATGCCGGATATCGGCCTCGACCCAGACGGCGCCTGGCTGGCGCTGCCCTGGCTGCAGCATCGCCAGCCTGCCGGGTGGCAGCCGCGCCTGGAAGCGGTGACTGAACAAAGCGGCGTAGCCGTGCATTTACTGCCCCAACTGCCGGATACCTCCAGCCGCATCTGGCTTAACGCCCAGCAGCTTACCTGGGTCAGCCAGGTGCGCGCTACTCAACGGGTGGTCGCCCATGGTGAGCGAGTGACCCTTAAGCAGATGTTTGCGCAAAGCACCTTGACCCATAGTGTCGAGGTGCGCTTTCGTGGCCAGCCCATGCAGCTATGGAACGCCTATGCCGAAGTTGACAGTGCTGAGCGCGATGCCTATGGCCAGAGCGAAGCCTTACTGGCCTGGTATGCCGAGGTGCGTGACCCGGAAAGTGCCCGCGTGGTCACTCGCCGCTACTGGCTGACGCCACGTCACCTGGGAGCAGACGTTCTTTCTCTGCTGGTCATTCAGTTGCAGGCTGAAGGCCTGTCCGCCCTGACGCGGCGCGCCTGGCAGCAGCTCAAGCAGGATGATGGCGGCGAAGTGAACGCCGAGGTGCGCCTGTTGATGGCCAGCGGCACGGCTGCGGTTGCCGGGCATCTGGATAATGCCGATGACGAAGCAGCGGTGGGGTTACACAGTGATCTGATGGGACTTTTGGGCGCGCGCCGGAAACGCCGCGACACTGCCTTGCTGGATGCTTTGCTGTACGCCCTGATGGCCCGCGATGCGATTCGCCAGTTGGGCAGCGTTAACCGGGAGGGCGTAGTGTGAGCGGGCAGGATCAGGCATCAGGGCTACGCAAATGGGCCAATCTTCAGCGTCAGCAGCATGGTCAGGTTGATGAGGAAGGCGGTGTTGAGCCCCCGCCCACTGAGCAGCCGCCAGCGCCTGAACCCGCCGAACAAATGCCAGAACCAGCACCAACTCCCGCGCCCGAGCCGAAGAAAAGGCTGATGGTAGTGGGTCTGCCCTCGACAGCCAATAGCCAGGTCAACCGGGTACGTGAGCGTCTGGAGCAGTGGTCAGCGTTAGGACGGCACTGGGCCGGAAAGCCGGAAAGCTGGGATATTCATGTGGTAATGGCAGACGACCCCGCACTTCACGATTATGCGCGCCGCTACTCGCGCTGGGCGCTGTGGGTCAACAGCCACGCCGACAGCTTTGTGGATACCTTTCGCACCCTGCGTCAGTTGAGGGAATCCGGCGGCCCGCAGCGCTTGCTGGCGCTGCATGAACCTAATTTGCCACGGGCCGGTCTGTTGAACAATCTGCAAGCCGCGGCGCAGACTTACCTGGATATTGAACTGTTGATTTTAGCCAGATAGATGCCTTTGCGAGCGCTTTGCATTAAGCTAATTGTTAAGGTGTTTTTAACAAATAGGTATTAGTCGTCTGCTTGGTCATCAGAGCTGTTAAGAACAACCCATTAAACAGGGAGGAGGCCTCAGGGAAGATAACTGTTAACGTCAGCACGGCCAGGAGTTACTGGCAACGGATGAAACCTTGTTTCGAAAACAATCAGATACCAGATCATTGCGCAATACCCTCCAACGCCGAATAGGCTTGGCGGTGTTGGCCTTTTTATGGCTGCCTGCCGCTGCCCTGGCAGCAAGCGGCAGCTGGGTGGCCAGCATGCCGGGCATTCTGGTTGCCATGAGTGACCGCCCCAGCGAGACGCGCCGCGCGACGCCACCGCCGGGTACGCCAGTGGGCGAAGGGGTGATAAGCCAGGTGCAATGGCGCTGGGAGCCTCCTCCGGGGCAGTCGGTGAATGCCTGGCTTTGCCACCCCCAAAGCTGCCTGGCCTTGCCGATGCAGCTTGGCAGTACCCGGGCATTTGCAGGGGTAAGTGCACAAACACCGCTGCATTTTCGCTTTACCTTGCCGCAAGGACACAGGCCGGTACGCGTTCAGGGCATGCAGATCATCGTTAATTATCAGTAACGCGAGTCCAGCCGCGAGGCGAAAAGATGTACACAGCACAGGGCAGATTTGAACAGCAGGACCAGTTGACGCAATACATGCCACTGGTGCGGCGTCAGGCGCTCTCGCTACAGGTGCGCCTGCCGGCCAGTATCGAGCTGGATGATTTGATTCAGGCCGGCACTGTCGGGCTACTTGAAGCACTCAGCCGCTTTGATGCCAGCCAGGGGGCTACTTTTGCCACCTTTGCCAGCCAGCGTATTCGCGGGGCGATGATGGACGAGCTACGTACCCGTGACTGGCTGCCACGCAGTGTGCGACGTTCTGCCCGGGCGATTGATGAAACCGTCAGGCAGCTGGAACAGCAGCTTGGCCGGGCGCCGGAGGAAAGCGAGATTGCCGCCGGGCTGGATATGTCGCTGAGCGATTATCATCAGGTATTGCAGGACACCAACAGCGGGCAGCTGTTGCCCTATGAGACCCTGGTGGAAGATGCTGGTGAGCCTGAGAATCAGGGCGCTCAGAGTCGTCCCTTTGAACAGCTTCTCGACAGCCAGCAGCGCCAGCACCTGGTCGCCGGTATTGAAGCGTTACCCGAGCGCGAAAAGCTGTTGATGGCGCTGTATTACCAGGAAGAACTCAACCTGAAGGAAATCGGCGCTGTACTCGGCGTTACCGAATCCCGTGTTTCCCAACTGCACAGCCAGGCCATCAGCCGCTTGCGAGCAAAGCTCAACGACTCTGCCTGATGCAGAGCCAATTTCTGGCGCTTGAGCGCCTGTTTTCCACTTGATTTAAAGACCGGCAAGGAGCCGTTGATGAACCCCTCAACGCTAATCGGTATGTTTGCCAGCATTGTGCTGCTGGTCAGTGTTCTATTTTTTACGGCTGAATCGCCGGAAAGCTTTCTCAATCTGCCGGGGCTGGCGATCGTGGTGACCGGCACCCTGGCCGCCACCTTTATCAGCTATCCGCTGCGCGAGGTGCTGAGGGTGGTGCGCCTGGTGGGCGTGGTTTTCCGGCGTGAAAATACCTATGTACGCGATGACATCAAAGAGCTGGTGGACATGTCGAGACTATGGTTCAAAGGCGACGTTCGTGCAGTCGAGGATGCCTTGCAGTACACTCGCAATCCGTTTTTGCGCTCTGGCATTCAGCTGGTGATTGCCAATACCAAGGAAGATGAGATCTTCGATATGCTGCGCTGGCGGATTGCTCGCCTCAAGGCCCGTGAGCATGCCGAAGCGCAGATTTTCCGCACCATGGCAACTTATGCGCCAGCTTTCGGCATGATTGGCACCCTGGTGGGGTTGGTGAATATGCTGGAAGTGATGGACGCCGGTGATCTTGAAGTTATCGGCCCACGCATGGCGGTGGCGCTGTTGACCACCTTCTATGGGATTCTCTTGGCTAACCTGATTTTCAAGCCGATCGCCGTCAAGCTGGAGCGCCGTACTGAAGAGCGGCTGATCACTATGAACATGGTGCTTGAAGGCATTTCGCTGATTACCAAGCGCCGCTTGCCGTCGTTTATTGAGGAAACGCTTAACTCCTTCGTGGCCAACTACCATGATGAAATCCGCGATCCTAATGTCAAATCACGCAAGGGGTAATCGGTCATGCTGGATCGTGATACCCGGCGTACGCTGGAACCGGTTGCCGTCGACAGTGGTGATGATGAAAGCTGGCTAACCAGCTACCTGGATGTGCTGACACTGCTGATCACGCTCTTTGTGCTGCTGCTGGCGCTGACGCCAGCCGGGAGCGGCGAGGCCAGTGATGCGCAAGCCGTGCGCCCACCCGGTGCCGTGCCGTCTTTCCCGCTGGCCACCCTGGCGACGGGGATCATGCCGCGTAGCGATGGTCTGCAGCCACAGTTTTCCGGCTTGAGTATTCCCGGGGTAAATGTCGAACAGGGGAGTGAGGGGGTTACCTTGCGCATTGACGACAGCCTCCTGTTTGCCAGCGGCCAGGCCCAGCTCACAGCCCAAGGGCGGGGCGTGATCGAAAGCCTGGTAGAAGTGCTGGAGTCCTTTGACGGTCAGATTTCAATAGAAGGGCATACTGACAATATACCGATTGCTACGGCACGCTTTCCCTCCAATTGGGAACTGTCGGCTGCCCGTGCCATTGCGGTGGTACGTCATCTGGAAGGCGAAGGGCTGGATATCAATCGGATGCGCGCCGTGGGGTATGCGGATACTCAGCCGATGGAAAATAACGCAACACCAGAGGGGCGGGCCGCCAACCGACGGGTGGAGCTGATCCTGCGTCAGCAAGGCTAAACGTTGGCCCGCCATGATGAAACACCACCGTTTTTAACCATCTATAGTCAATCATTGTTATAGAATGTAATAGGGACTCATAACATACGAACTGTGAAAATAGTCCATGAATAGCGCATCCGCTATGCCGCTATGGCAGATACAGACCTTTGGTGCTCTGGTGGTGGCAGATTCTGCATGCCGTCAGGTCCATGCGGTTAGCGACAACCTGATTGACCTGCTGGGGACGGATGCTTCAATAGCCGCGCGTCCATCGCTGGCCAGCCTGCTCGGCAAGCGGCTTTGCCAGCGCTTGCGCAATGACTTGCAAGGCCGTGAACGCCTGCCAGTCCCGCTGACCTTTGTTCGTCATGCTGGCGGACAACAGGTGCGCTACCAGCTGCATGCCGTGCGCAGTGCCCATTGTGTGCTGATAGAAATCGAGGCGCTGCACTCGTTGGGCAAGCAGCGCCTGCTGGGGGCCGTGAATGAGTGGTTGATGCACCTGGCCGATGCCACCCACCAGCAGGTGTTGCTGGACTATCTTGTCGCTGCCATCCAGCAGCTGACCGGCCACGATCGGGTAGTGGTATGTCACTTTGATAGCGACTGGAATGGTCTGATACAGGCGGAATCCCGGGGCGGAAAACTCCCCACACTGCTTGGCCAGTATTTTCCTGCCAGCGACTTTCCGCTGTTATTGCGGCGCAGCTACGAACGTCATCCGGTGCGATATATTCCCAATGTCCAGGCATTGCCGGTTCAGATGACTTTTTTCACGCCTGCCGAACGCCTGCAAAGCAGTGCGCAGCAGGCCTGTTCACTGGATACCACCCTGGTTCGCGCGCCTAGTCCTTCGCGGGTAGGTTATCTGCAGCAGCTGGGGGTATGTGGTGCCCTGAATGTTGCCATGCAGGGAGACCAGGATCTATGGGGAATGGTGATCTGCCATTCAGCTGCTAATCACCCAACGCCACCCCCCGTGCGTGATGCGGTACGTGCTCTGGTGCAGATGACCACTCAGCGACTGCTGTTGCTGCGAGCACGTCAGGAGGCCCGCTTCCTGCAGCGTGTTCAGGATAGTCTGGTGCTGGCCAGTACCGCTCGCAAGGAGCCACGCAGCCCTCAAAAGCTGCTTGAAGCGCAGGCCAATACCTGGATGGAGCTGTTCCGCGCCGATGGTATAACGCTATGGATAAACGGCAACGTCTGTTCAGCCGGAAAAACGCCTCAGGTCAGTGTTATTAACCAGTGGGTCAAGCGCCTGGCACGTACCCATGGTTATAGCGGCCCCTGGTGTACTCGTCAGCTGGCAGAAAATCCGCTGACCCGTTCCCTGGCAATGGGAGATCGCTGTGGTGCACTGGCCATGGCGCTACCCTTCAGTCAGCAGCAAAACGGCTGGTTGCTGCTATTCCGCCCTGAGCAGCCAGAAACCCGCTATTGGGCAATACGTCCCCTTGATCCGCCAACGGTTTTACTGACCGCGCCACCCAGCGCTGCCAGGCAGCAAGCGGTTAAGAAGCGCAGCGAAGCCTGGCAGCGTGTGGAACGTCTGGCGGCAGTGGATCTGGGTGAAGATCTGACCCTGGCAATTTCCAGTTATGAAATTAGCCAGCTCAATGACCATCTGGAGCGTGAGCGCAAGGCGCTTGCCAGTGCCAATCAGCGGCTTGAACAGCTGGCCCACTTTGATCCTTTGACCCAGGTATGGAACCGCTACCGGATTGAACAGGCCATTGACGCCGAACTGGTGGCTGCTCAGCGCTATGGAGCCCAGTTTGGGGTACTATTGTTCGATGTGGATCACTTCAAGGCCATCAACGATACCTACGGCCATGCGTTGGGGGATGACGTACTGGTCGCTCTGGCACATCAGGTGGAAGCGTCTTTGCGTGGCTGTGATCATCTGGGGCGCTGGGGCGGTGAGGAGTTTGTAGTGCTGGCGCGCCATGCTGACTTTACGGCTCTGACAGGACTGGCGGAGCGTCTGCGCGTACTGATTACCACCCTGCACGTTGAAGGCCTGGATACCTCCCTGACGGTCAGCGTGGGAGTGGCCGCCTGGCAGCCCGAAGACAGCTGCAAAACCCTGGTGGCTCGGGCTGACCAGGCCATGTACCGTGCCAAACATGCCGGACGTAACCGGGTAGAAGTGGCTGAAGGAGGGTAAGCATAATGTTACGCGCACTGCTGAGCCGCTGGATGTCACCGCGCCGCGCTACCTGGAGTGCCTGTGCGCTGCTGGTTGGGCTGCTGGGGCTAGTGGCCTGGGAGATGCGTCACTACTATTTTAACCAGCAGCAGCTGGCTCAGGCGCGGACTGAAACCAGCGCCCAGATGGTTGCCCAATGGTTGGAGAGTGCTCTGGGAACTTCGCTGCATTCACTGCGCGGGGTCAATGAACTGTATCAATTGATGACCACCGGGCATCTGTCGATCCCTGAGCTGAACGAACTGCTGGACAGCCGTCACCAAAGCCTGCCGGTCTGGGACGAGATCACCCTGCTCACGCCAGACGGCAGCGTGATAGCCGGCACCTATGGCGCTCCTCTGGCAGCGGAGGACTGGACGCTGCTGCTGGCCTTGACCACCGACAATGGCCAGCAGAGTGGAGTTTCCCGGGTTTTTCATGTCAACAATGCCGAGCGGACGCCTTACCTGCTGCACGCTTTACGGATTGAAAACAGCCAGGGGCAACTGGAAGCGTTGGCTGTCGCCTGGCTGTCGCCATCCCACCTGGTAAATCTGGTCAACCAATTGCCACTACGCGAAGGCGACAGCGTAGCGCTGTTGGACGTTGCCCAGCAGCTGATGGTGCAGCGCAGCGGCGAGGATAGCCAAGCGACCACCCTGATTGATAAAAGGGTGGACACGCCGCAGCTGGCCAGGTTTCTGGATTCCCATCACCACAATAACAGCTGGATACGCCAGTCACCGCTGGATGGTGATCAGCGCCTGTTTACCGGCTATAAGCTGGAAATGGCACCTTGGCTGGTGATTGTGGGAGAGGATACCACCGTCTACCTGTATGACTGGTGGCGGCGCTTCTGGGCGTTGCTGATAGGGTGCCTTTTGTTAGTTGGTATGGGCATCCTGGCATTGCGTCACTATCGCCAGCTGTATGTGGCCGAGCAGGACCTGCGCGAGCATCGCAACCAGCTGGCCAAGGAGGTGGCTGCTCGCACCCGGGCCCAGCAGGCTACCGAGCTTGAAGCTGCCCAGCTCAAGATTGCCGCCATGGCGTTTGAAACCCATCTGGGCATGTTTATCGCCGATGCCCATAACCGCATTATTCAGGTTAACCATACCTTTAGCGATATCACCGGCTACCGCGAAGACGAGGTGATAGGAAAAACCCCGGCGCTGCTTAGCTCCGGTCAACATGATAAGGCCTTCTACCGCGTCATGTGGCAAGACCTGAACAGGCATGACCGCTGGCAGGGCGAAGTGTGGAACCGGCGCAAGAGCGGCGAGGTTTACCCGCAATGGCTGACCATCAGTGTGGTACGCAATGACCAGCAGGAGGTGACCCACTACGTGGCAACGCTGAGTGATATTACTCAGCGCAAAGCTGCCGAGCAGGAGATTCACCAGCTGGCCTTCTACGACTCGCTGACCCTGTTACCCAACCGCCGCCTGCTGATTGACCGCCTGGAAGCTGCCCTCAAGGCAACTCAGCGGGAAGGGCTCTACAGTGGGCTGATGTTTATTGACCTGGATAATTTCAAGACCATCAATGACAGCCTAGGCCATTATCTGGGGGATGGACTGTTGAAAGGGGTCGCTGAGCGGCTGGCAGGTGTGGTCAGAGACAGCGACACCGTAGCGCGCCTGGGCGGAGACGAATTTGTGGTCATGCTCCATGAGTTGGGCGAAAGTGAAGCGGCCGCCATGCAGGGTGCCGATGCCACTGCCCGCAAGCTGCTGGCTGCCCTGCTGGAACCGATTGAGGTTGAAGGCCACACTCTGCAGATCAGTGGGAGTATCGGGATTACCCTGTTTCATGGTGATGATGTTGGGGTCAGCGCGATTCTCCAGCAGGCTGATCTGGCCATGTATCAGGCCAAGGCCGCCGGGCGCAATGCGCTGCGCTTCTTCGATCCCTCAATGCATGCGGCGGTGGTCGATCGTGCTCAGCTGGAAGGTGATCTGCGCTATGTCATTGAACGTCATGAACTGGCGTTGTTCTATCAGACTCAGGTCGATGCAGAAGGCGACGTGATTGGTGTTGAAGCACTGGTACGTTGGCACCACCCTGTTCGCGGCATGGTGTCTCCAGGCATTTTTATTCCAGTGGCTGAAGAAAGTCATCTGATCGGTGAGATTGGTGAGTGGGTGCTCGAAACGGCTTGTCAACAGTTGGCGCAGTGGAGCGATTCACCTGCGACCCAAGGGCTGACCATTGCGGTTAATGTCAGCCCCAACCAGTTCCGCCAGCCGCGCTTTGTCTCCCAGGTGGAAGCCGTGCTGGCGCGCACCGGAGCCAATCCGCACCGGCTCAAACTGGAAGTTACCGAAAACCTGTTGATGGAGGATCTGGGCGTGATTCGCGCCCGGATGGAGCAGCTGCGTCAACTGGGCGTGCGCTTCTCGCTGGATGATTTCGGTACCGGCTACTCGTCCCTTGCGTACCTCAAACGTCTGCCGCTGGATCAGCTCAAGATTGATCAGTCCTTTGTGTGTGACGTGTTGGAGGACCCGGCGGATGCGGCGATCGTGCGCACCGTTATCGCCCTGGCCCACAGTCTGGAGCTTGAGGTCATCGCCGAGGGTGTGGAAACCGGTGCCCATCGCGATTGGTTGTACGCTGAAGGCTGTCGGACCTATCAGGGTTACTGGTTCTCGCGGCCGTCTCCTGTCGAGGCGCTTTCGCTGTAAAGTGACCTCTGCGGGTGGAGCTCATCGTCTCGTTCATCATTGCTACCACCATTTGAGCAGCTAGCCTGGAGGCGGGTCAAAGCGGCGTCAGCGCCGTCTAGGCTGAAGGTCATATGCCAGGGGGCACGCTCACCCTGCTCAAAGGCAACAAACAGCTGGTCGCCAGCCGGCATTTCCTCCAGCAGGGTCTCCAGGCTGTTCAGGTAGAAGTGGGCATAAAAGCCGTCGTCGCCGCGCTGGGTGATAAACTCGGCAACCCCCTGATGAATTGGCCGATCATCCACACGCACCAGGGTTGGCACCATATTCAGGGTAGTGTCCTCACCCTGAAGGCTTTCCAGGGTAACGCGCATTTCAAGCCAGGGCAGGTCACAAATGCCCTGGGTGGCATTGACGCTGAAGGTGGCATCCGAATAGCTATGGGTTTCTACCGCGCGAAAATGCCGCTCATCCCCAAGCGACAGCGCCATTGACTGCCAATGCTGATGGCGCTGGGCCTCGCTGATGTTGTAGGGCGTGGCCAGCGCCAGTGCGGGTAAACAGCCAATACTCAAGAGGGTAAAGGATAATTTCTTACAAAAGGTGCGCGTACCCATGGCAGGCTCTTCCCAGGCAAAAATGCAAGCCTACAACGGCGCTGGTTCAGGCAAAAGGCTAAGATGCTGATTTTTCTATATCTAGTATTTTTTTACAAAAAAATTAGCCTATATGGTGTCTGTCAAGACTATACTTCCCAGTTGCAGATCGTATAATGCCTAGCGTTTTGGGCCGAGAATAACCCGTTGATGAAGGAGTTTTGCCACATGAGTACTGCTGCCAAAGCCGTAAAGACATCCAATGCTGTTCCGTTGCAGGCGCCTTCACAGGAAATCTGGGATTCCAAGTATCGGCTCAAGGATCGCCACAGCCAACCGGTGGATCAGGATGTCAGTGCCACCTATGAGCGTGTGGCCCGCGCCCTGGCAGCGGTAGAAGGTGACAAGGCCGATGAGTGGCTGCCGCGCTTTCAGTGGGCGCTTGAGCACGGCGCCATTCCAGCAGGGCGGATTCTTTCCAATGCCGGCGCTGAAGAGTACAAACCTGCTGTCAGCCTGATCAACTGCACCGTGTCGCGCACCATCCGCGATTCCATGCGCGATATTCTTGACTCTGTAGTCGATGCCGGTATGACCCTGAAATCCGGGGCTGGCATTGGCTATGATTTCTCGACCCTGCGCCACAAGGGCGCCTTTGTATTCGGTGCCGGTGCCGGCACCAATGGCCCGCTGGCGTTCATGGATATTTACGACAAGATGTGCTTCACCGTGGCTTCCGCCGGTGGCCGTCGCGGCGCTCAGATGGGCACCTTTGATGTTGGCCACCCGGATGTGCGCGAGTTTATCCAGGCCAAGCGTGAGTCCGGGCGTCTGCGTCAGTTCAACCTCAGCCTGCTGATTACCGATGAGTTCATGGAAGCGGTCAAGGAAAATGCCGACTGGCCGCTGGCGTTCCCACTGCATCCGGGCGAGAAGGACGACGTCAAGCCGGAAGACCTTATCTACCGCGACTGGCCGGTGGTGGAAGACGGCTACACGGTTGATAAGGAAGGCCGCGTGGCCTGTCGCATCGTGGAGGTCATCAAGGCCCGCGAGCTGTGGGATACCATCATGTCCTCCACCTATGATTACGCAGAGCCGGGCTTCATCCTGATTGATCAGGTCAACCGCATGAACAACAACTGGTTCTGCGAGGATATCCGCGCTACCAACCCTTGCGGTGAGCAGCCGCTGCCGCCGGAAGGCGCCTGCCTTTTGGGCTCGGTCAACCTGACCAAGTTTGTGATTGACCCCTTTGGCAACAAGCCGCGTTTTGACTGGGAGCGCTACCGCAAGGTGGTTGCGGTGTTCACCCGCATGCTCGACAACGTGGTGGAAATTGCTGGCCTGCCGCTTGACCAGCAACAGCGTGAAATCGAGAATAAGCGCCGTCACGGTATGGGCTTTCTGGGTCTGGGTTCGACCATGACCATGCTCAAGATTCCCTATGGTTCCAAGGAGTCACTGGCCTTCACCGAGGAAGTCAGCCGCCACTTGGCGCTGGAAGGCTGGAAGCAGGCGTTGGAGCTGTCCAAGGAAAAAGGCATGGCGCCGGTACTGGCAGAAGAGCACACCATCACCGCCAAGATGATGCGTGAGCGCCCCCAGCTGAAAAAAGACGGCTACGAAATCGGCGATAAAGTGCCGGGGCGCATTCTGCATGCCCGTTACAGCCAGTATATGGCCAAGGTCGCTGAGCTTGAGCCGGAACTGGTTGCCCAACTGGCGGAGCACGGCGCGCGCTTTACCCACCACAGTTCGATTGCCCCAACCGGCACCATTTCGCTGTCGATGGGTAACAACGCCTCCAACGGTATTGAGCCTTCGTTCTCGCACCGCTATTTCCGCAATATTATCCAGTCAGGCAAAAAAACCAAGGAGCAGGTCGAGGTTGTCTCGTTTGAGCTGGCCGCCTACCGTCATTTTATTGCCGCGGATGCGGTAGAAAGCGATCTGCCGGATTACTTTATTACCGCTGATGCGGTGACCCCCGAGCAGCACGTTGCGGTTCAGGCGGCTGCCCAGCAGTGGGTAGATTCAGCGATTTCAAAAACCGTTAACGTGCCCACCGAGTTCCCGTTCGAGAAGTTCCAGGATCTTTACCTGCAGGCCTATGAAAGCCGCCTGAAAGGCTGCACGACCTTCCGGTTCAATCCGGAAGCCTTCCAGGGCGTACTGGTACGCGAAGATGACCTGAAAAACACCACCTATGTGTTTGAGCTGGAAAACGGTGAAACCGTTGAGCTGAGCGGTGATGAAAAAGTCATTTACGATGGTGAAGAGCACAACGCCGCCAACCTGTTTGATGGCTTGAAAGAAGGCACTTACGGCAAATGGTAAGGGCCGCCCGCTGCGCCGCCGGGCGTAGCGGATTCCCTATACTGCTACCATCACTTGCTTGGTTTCGTGGAGAACACTCATGACGGTTGAAATTACCTCGAAGATTGTCGGTTATCGCATCAAACAGGACGAGCCTGCCCCTCAGGCGGCAGCGCTGCTGGAAGAAGACCCGCTGACGGTGCGCATTCCGTCGCGTCCTGAAGGCACTCTGGAAGCGGTGTCTGAAAAGATTTCCTATGTGGGCGCTGAAGGGCGCAAGAAAGTCTATTTGCTGGTGTCCTTCATGCCGGTAGAGGGCGTGGTAGGTGGCAAGCGGGTGGTGATTGAGCGCCCGGTGGAATTCTTTTTCCCCTCCGGCCAGCTTTCCAGCGAGCACCAGTGGATCACCGCCACCATGCGCAGCCTGTCACTGGCGGCGCGCGGCGGTTATGTGACTCAGGCCGTGGCCGACTTGCGTAAAGTGGCCTGGGACAAGGGCCTGGTGCGCTGCGGTTGGAACCGCTGGGGCAAGCCGATGTTCCATGATTCGGAAGTCTCGGCGATTGCCTGGTCGATCCAGCAGATTCTTTACCGTCGCGGGTTTCTTGATCAGGACGGCAATCAGGTACCGGTAGAAACCCTGGTGGAGCGCTATCATCACCGTATGCAGCACGGCCATGCCTGGCAGCCGCCGGTGAATGAGCCGGAAGCGGATACCGTAACCGGTGCCGTCGAACCGATCGGTGGCGCAGCCAACGAGGCCGATAGCAGCGCAAAAAAGCCTGAAGGCAGTGGCCCCGCTGTGGTTGGTCACTGCCCGGAATGCCGCGGTGAGCTGATCATGATGGACGGCTGCCCCACCTGCTATGCCGGTTGCGGCTGGTCCAAATGCGGTTGAAGTCTGGCTAAATAGCCCATCTGAAAACCCGGAAGCGTTTCTCGTTTCCGGGTTTTTTCTATTTAAAGCACAGCAGAGCTAGCCCAGTAGGTGTTCGATCAGCCGATGATAAAGCGGTATGCCGAGCATGACGTTGAGCGGGAAGGTAACCCCCAGCGACGCCAGCATGGCTAAACCGATATTGGCTTGGGGAACCGCTGCGCGCATGGCAGCGGGGGCGGCAATATAGGAGGCACTGGCGGCCAGGGCGGCCAGAATCACCACCGAGCCGATGGGTAAGCCGACTAAGGCGCCAACCAGAATTCCGAGCATTGACAGTACCATCGGCGTGACCAGGGCAAAGGTGACCAGACGCCAGTGGTGCCAGGGAATAGGGCGCAGGGTCTGTGCGGCGGTGAGGCCCATTTCCAGCAGGAAGAGCGCCAATACGCCCTTGAAGGCATTGGTGAAAAGATCTGTGACCGCAGCGCCTTGAACAGGGCCGTAAAGCGCACCGATCAGCACGCCGCCGGTCAGCAGGATGACCCCCCGGTTGGTCAGGGTTTCATGCCATAGCTTGCTGGTGCTTTCCTTGACGGCAGCGCCCTGGTGGCGCCGGAACAAGGCAATCGCCACCATGATGGCTGGTAGCTCCATGGCCACCAGATACAGGGTCACTTCACTGCCGACCGCCAGCTGGCGGGCTTCCACATAGGCAAGGGCGACTGCAAAGGTGCCCGCGCTGACCGAGCCGTAGTGGGCTGCAATACTGGCGCTGTCAGCCGATGACAGGCGTACCAGGCGACGCAGTATCGGCATCAGCATCAGCGGAATGAAGGCTGACAGCAGCGCCACCCCCAGCAGCTCGGGTACCAGCCCCCAGTGGATATTGCCGTAAAGTGCCATGCCGCCTTTCAGGCCGATGGTCAGCATTAACAGCAGGCTCAGGGTGTCGTAGGTGGCCTTGGGTACTTCAAGATCGGATTTCACCGCCCCGGCAACCAGCCCCAGCAAGAAAAACATCACCACAATATCGGGCATACAAGGTGCTCCTTAACGTCAGCAAAGCCTGAATTAAAAAAGAAGCTGCATTTTGCGAGCGAGTTCACTAGATAACTAATAATATATTCAATGAAAAGTATAGATGATTATCTATGTAAACCAGGGAAGCTTTGCTGTGAACATTCGCCACCTGACGTTTCGGCTGCTGCAAGTTTACGTCACCGTTGTCCGCTGTGGTTCGGTCAGCGCCGCAGCGCGCCAGCTGCATCTTACCCAGCCCACCGTATCGCAACAGCTCAAGCGGTTGAGCGAGGCGGTCGGCAGCCCGCTGTTTGAACAGCATGCCCAGAGGCTGACCATGACAGCAACCGGCCAGGCGCTGTACCAGGCCAGCCGGGACGTGCTGGGCCGCTTTGATGATTTTGCCGATCAGCTAAGCGATTTGCAGTATGGCCGTAAAGGGCGTTTCAGCATTGTGCTGGTGAACACCGCCCAATACGTGCTGCCGCGGCTTTTAGGGCCCTTCAGTCAGGCGTTTCCCGACGTGGATGTGACCGTGCATATCGGCAATCGTCGTCAGGTACTGGCGCGTTTTGACCGCCATGAAGACGATCTCTATGTGTTCAGCCATCCGCCTGCACTGGCCCATGCGGTAGCGGCGCGCTTCATGCGTAACCCCCTGGTGGCGATTGCGGCCGCCGACCATCCGCTGGCACAGCAGGCGGCGATCAGCCTGGAACAGCTATTAAGTGAACGCTTACTACTGAGGGAGCCTGGTTCAGCCACCCGCATGCTGCTGGATGGCTGGCTGCAGGAGCAGGGTGTGAGTATGCAGAAGACGCTGCAGATGGCCAGCAATGAGGCCATACGCGTGGGCGTCGCCGCCCGCATGGGCGTGGCGGTATTATCAGAGCACGTGCTGCCCAAGGAACACCCCGAGCTTGCCGTGCTGCCAGTGGCCGGCCTGCCGATTGAAAGCCACTGGCAGTTTATCGTGCGTAGCGACCAGCGCCTGCCGCAATCGGCACAGCGCTTTCTGCATTATGTCCATGAGCACCTTGGTCACTGGATCGAACCACACTTTGTCTGTAACGAGCTGGATGGTCTGTTGGCCGCCTATCCGACCTTTCCTCTGCGCAGCTGACGTTCCAGCAGCGGCATGAGAAAACGCCCGGTGTGGGATACTTCCTGTCCGGACACCTGCTCTGGCGTCCCTTCGGCGATGATCTGCCCGCCGCCGGAACCTCCTTCCGGGCCCAGGTCGATCAGCCAGTCAGCGGTCTTGATCACATCCAGGTTGTGCTCAATCACCACGATACTGTTGCCATGATCACGCAGGCGGTGCAGCACGGTCAGCAGCTGGCGGATATCCTCGAAGTGCAGGCCGGTGGTGGGCTCGTCAAGAATATACAGGGTTTTGCCAGTATCGCGTTTGGCCAGCTCCCGGGCCAGCTTAACCCGTTGGGCCTCGCCGCCGGATAGCGTGGTTGCGCTCTGACCCAGGCGAATGTAGGACAGCCCCACATCGAGCAGGGTCTGCAGGCGCCGGGCAATGGCAGGCACCGGGCTGAAGAACTCCAGGGCGTCTTCCACGGTCATTTCCAGCACCTGATGGATGGTTTTGCCCTTGTAATGAATATCCAGGGTTTCGCGGTTATAGCGCTTGCCCTTGCACACATCACAAGGCACATAGATATCCGGCAGAAAGTGCATCTCCACCTTGATCATGCCCTCACCCTGGCAGGCCTCGCAGCGCCCACCCTTGACATTAAACGAGAAACGCCCCGGCTTGTAGCCCCGTGAGCGGGCTTCCTGGGTGCCCGCAAACAGCTCACGAATAGGCGTGAAAATGCCGGTATAGGTCGCCGGGTTGGAGCGCGGCGTACGCCCAATCGGGCTCTGATCGATATCAATGACCTTGTCGAGCTGCTCCAGCCCCTCGATCTTGCGGTAAGGCGCGGCCTTCAGGGTGGTGGCCCGGTTCAGCTCACGGGCGGCAATCGGCATCAGAGTGCCGTTGATCAGCGTCGATTTGCCCGAGCCGGACACCCCGGTAATGCACACAAAGCAGCCCAGTGGCAGGCTCAGGGTGACATCCTGCAGGTTGTTGCCGGTGGCGCCGCTTAGCACCAGCTGCTTTTCCGGGTTAGCGGGAATGCGGTAGGGAGGCACGGCAATCTCGCGGCTGCCACAAAGATACTGGCCGGTGAGGGAATCCGGGTTATCCATGATCTGCTGGGGCGTGCCCTGGGCAACGATCTGGCCACCATGTACCCCGGCGCCGGGGCCGATATCCAGCACGTGGTCAGCGGCGCGAATGGCATCCTCATCGTGCTCGACCACAATCACGGTATTGCCCAGGTCACGCAGGCGCTCCAGGGTTTTCAGCAGGCGATCGTTGTCGCGCTGGTGCAGGCCGATGGACGGCTCATCGAGAATATACATGACCCCGACCAGGCCGGCGCCGATCTGGCTGGCCAGGCGGATTCGCTGGGCCTCACCGCCGGAAAGGGTATCCGCGCTGCGCTCGAGGTTGAGATAATCCAGCCCGACGTTGACCAGAAACTCCAGCCGCGCATGGATTTCATTAACGATCTTTGCAGCGATTTCCCCTTTACGACCGGGCAGGCTCAGCTGTGCAAAATAGCGCCAGGCCTCGCCGATGGGAAAGTGGACGATATCGGCAATGGTATGGTCATCGACAAACACATGGCGCGACTCCTTGCGCAATCGCGAGCCCTGGCAGGTGGCACAGGGCTGCACGGCAATGTATTTGACCAGATCATCGCGCACCATGTTGGATTCGGTTTCCCGATAACGGCGCTGCAGGTTGGGCAATACCCCTTCAAAGGGGTGTTCTCGGGTGACCTTACGGCCTCGGTCGCTGACGTAGCTGAACGGCACCGGCTCATTACCGCTGCCGTTGAGAATCAGGTCCTGGTCGTACTGAGTAAGCTCCTGCCAAGGGGTTTCCAACTTAAACCCATAGTGCTTGGCCAGTGCCTGCAACTGGGTGAAGTAATAGACGCTGCGCCTGTCCCAGCCCTTGATCACTCCTTCGGCCAGGGAAAGCTCCGGATGGCTGATCAGCTTTTCAGGGTCAAAATACTGCTGCACCCCCAGGCCATCACAGGTCGGGCAGGCACCCGCCGGGTTGTTGAACGAGAACATGCGCGGTTCAAGCTCGGCCAGGGAGTAACCGCACACCGGGCAGGCAAAGCGCGATGAAAAGGCCAGGTCTTCCTGGTCGCCGTCCATAAAGTGGATCATGGCGGTGCCATCGGCCAGATTGATGGCGGTCTCGAAGGATTCCGCCAGGCGCTGGGCAATATCATCGCGCACCTTAAAGCGGTCAACTACCACGCTGATATCGTGTTTCTTGCGCTTGTCCAGCGGCGCGATATCATCCAGTTCCAGCACCTGACCGTCGATCAGCACGCGCACAAACCCCTGGGCGCGCAGCTCCGCCAACAGCTGCAGGTGTTCACCCTTACGGCCCTTGACCACAGGCGCCAGCAGCATCAGCTTGGTGCCCTCGGCTAGGTTCATGACCTGATCGACCATCTGGGAAATCGTCTGGGCTTCCAGATCCTCGCCGTGTTCCGGGCAGCGCGGCGTACCGGCGCGGGCAAACAGCAGGCGCAGATAGTCATAGATCTCGGTGATAGTCCCCACGGTAGAACGCGGGTTGTGGGAGGTCGATTTCTGCTCGATGGAAATCGCCGGTGACAGGCCTTCAATATGGTCAACGTCGGGCTTTTCCATCATCGACAGGAACTGGCGCGCGTAGGTCGAGAGCGATTCCACATAGCGCCGCTGGCCTTCCGCATACAGGGTATCAAACGCCAGCGATGACTTGCCGGAGCCGGAAAGCCCGGTAATCACGATCAGCCTGTCGCGGGGAAGCTCAACATCGATCTCTTTGAGGTTATGGGTGCGGGCACCCCTGACCAGAATGCTGTCCATCAACACCTCGTGGTGTACGGCAAAAGGATAATTATACGTTTCTTATACCTTATGGGGCAAAAAGGATGCGCAAACAAACCACGTCTTTGCCGCGTGGATAATGTCAACGTTGCCCGCAAAGCGTTAGAATAGCGGGCTGCCTTGTGCGCTTGTGCTGTGTCTTTTGATTCGCGCGGTTGTCGGATCAAGCCTGTTTTCATCGAGACTGTTTTCAAGGACTGTTTTCAAAGACCGTTTTCAAGGATTCTGTCAATCAAGGACCTTATGCGACACGTTTTTGCACTTTTGCTGACGTCTGAGCGCCGCGCGATCAGTGGCCTGGCCGGGCTTTATGCCTCGCGTATGCTGGGGCTTTTCATGGTGCTGCCGGTGCTGGCGCTGTATGCCGATGAGCTGGCCGGTGCCACTCCGCTGTTGATCGGCCTGGCACTGGGCATTTACGGCCTGACCCAGGCGTGCCTGCAGATTCCGTTTGGTTGGCTGTCGGATCGTTTCGGCCGCAAACGCATGATTGTGATTGGCCTTTTGCTGTTCGGGCTGGGCAGTGTGGTCGCCGCACTGGCGGACTCGATTAGCGGTATTATCATCGGCCGTGCCCTGCAGGGCAGCGGAGCCGTGGCGGCAGTGATCATGGCGCTGCTGGCTGACCAGACCCGCGAGCAGGTGCGTACTCTGGCCATGGCGGCCATTGGTTTGTCGATCGGCCTTTCTTTTGCGTTGGCCATGGTGCTGGGCCCCTGGCTGGCCGCACGCACCGGGCTTGCCAGCGTTTTCTGGTTTACCGCCCTGCTGACGCTGGTAGGCCTTCTGGTGCTGTGGCGTTGGGTGCCGGCCGCTCCCCGACGGCTCAAGCACCGCGATGTGGGTATGGATCGTCGCCAGCTGCGCCATGTCATCACCCGGCCTGACCTGTGGCGCCTGGATGTCTCGATCTTTGCCCTGCATCTGGTGCTGATGGCGATTTTTGTCGCGGTGCCGTTTCGTCTGTTGGAGGCGGGTATTGGCGTGGAGCGCCACGGTATGGCCTATCTGGCCATTATGGGCGCAGCCTTTGTGCTGATGCTGCCCCTGGTGATTATCGCCGAGAAGTATCAGCATATGAAGCTGATCTGCCTGTTGGCAGTAGGCGCCATCACTCTGAGCCTGGCGGCGCTGGGCCTGCCGGTGGCGGACGGCAGGGGGCTTTTTGTCTGGCTGCTGGTGTTTTTTACCGGGTTTAACTTGCTTGAAGCCACCTTGCCTTCCATGCTCAGTAAACTGGCGCCTGCGGGGGCAAAAGGCACGGCCATGGGAGTTTATTCCACTGGGCAGTTTCTAGGCGCCTTTATAGGCGGCACCCTGGGCGGTTTTCTGGCCCATCACTGGGGCCTGGACGCGGTATTTTTCGGCAGTGCTGGCCTGGCTCTGCTGTGGTGGGTGGTCATGTGGTCGATGCCTGCACCGCCGCCACTTTCCAGTGAGGTGGTTGCTCTTGGCGATAACCATGGTGATACCCTCGACACCCTGATGGAGCGCCTGGCCGATGTGGCCGGTGTGGAAGACGTAATGGTCGTGCCGGAAGAACGTCTGGCTTACCTCAAGGTGAATCGGCAGCAGTTGGATCAGGACGCATTAACGCGCCTTCTGACACCCCCACGACAGTAAGGCAGCCAAGCGAGCGGGCGGCCCTCAAATTATTATGAATGGTATCAAGGAGCATCTCTTATGGCGCGCGGAATCAATAAAGTCATCCTGATCGGCAATCTTGGTCAGGACCCTGAAGTACGTTTCACCCCCTCCGGTACGGCCGTGGCCAACCTTAGCCTGGCCACCAGTGATACCTGGATGGACAAGCAGACCGGCCAGCGTCAGGAACGCACCGAGTGGCACCGCATCGTGCTGTTCAACAAAACAGCAGAGATCGCCCAGCAGTACCTGAAAAAAGGCTCCAAGGTCTACATTGAAGGTCGCCTGCAGACACGCAAATGGCAGGATCAGAACGGCCAGGATAAATACAGCACGGAAATTGTCGCCAACGACATGCAGATGCTCGACTCGCGCGGCGGCGGTGATTTTCAGGGCGGCGGTGGCTACCCGAACGCTCAGCCCCAGCAGGGTGGCGGCTACCCACCGCAGGGTAATAACCAGTTCCAGGGCAATAACCCGCCCCCACAGCAGCAGCCACAACGTACGCCCCAGCAGCAGCCAGCACCCCAGCCACCTCAGCAGGGCGGCCAACCGAATCACCAGCAGAATAATCAGGGTGGTCAGTACGGTGCGCCCGATCCGGGCAGCTTTGATGATTTTGATGACGAGATTCCTTTTTAAGACTGAGCACCTGTAGCTTGTGACGTTTTAAGATCAGTTAAGCCAATAAAGCCCTGCTTATGCAGGGCTTTATTGCTTTCGTTTATGGCCTGTTGATTTTTTATAGCTAAGTCCTCCCGCTACAGGTAGGTAAGCGTTTTATCAATGAGGAAAAAATGCTTTTAGGGCTTACTCGAGTTTATTTAATAATTTTTAACCATTGAACACTCGGTATGGCGCGTGCATTATCGCTCCGGAGATCTGACCATTTCCAGAGGGTATCGTCATGCGCAATAACCAACCTGTCACTCAGCGTGAATACCCACTGACCGACACGCATTTACTGATTTCACGCACCGATCTCAAGGGGCGTATCACCTACGCCAACGATGATTTCATCAGCACCAGCGGCTATGAGTGGAATGAGTTGGTCGGCCAGCCACACAATCTTATTCGCCACCCTGATATGCCGGAAGCGGCGTACGCCGATTTCTGGGCCACCATTCAGCGTGGAGAGACCTGGCAAGGTCTGGTCAAGAATCGCCGTAAAAATGGTGATCACTACTGGGTAGAAGCCAACGTTACGCCGATCTTGGAAGACGGCCAGTGCCGAGGCTATACGTCAGTCCGCGTGAAACCCTCAGACGAAGATATCCAGCGCGCCGAGACCTACTACCGCCAGCTGCGCGAAGGCAAGCGTACCTCCTTTACCCTGGATCACGGGGCTATCGTCCGACGTGGTGTGACAGGTTGGCTTTTACGTCTCAACCTGAGAACGGTGCGCGCCAAGCTGGTGATGATGATCCTGGCGCCGGTGCTGTTGTTACTGCTTTCCGGCGTTGTCAGCATTTATGGGCTAACGTCTTCCAGCGACAGGATCAGCGAGATCAATACCGGCAGCGTTCAGGATATCGCGGATCTGCAGCGCATCGATCAGTTGCTTGCTGATCTGATCATTGATCTTGAACAGCCCGTGCGTAACCCGCGTGCCATGCGCTTATCCGAGATTGAAGCCCTGGCTGATGAAACCACCGCTATGGCAGAGCAGATTGATGCCGCCCGCGAGCGTTTCCTGGCGGGCAAGGCCATTGACGCTAACCCTGAAGGTGACCCTGCACGCTTTGATAATCAATTGGCCACTGTGATTGAGCAAGGCATCGAACCCACCATGGCAGCGCTGTTGGACGGTAATGGCTTTGATGCGGATGACGCTTTCAACCAGGTGCTGCGCCCGCAGGCTGAAGCACTCGGCCAGATTACCCGCAGCATGGTCGAAGACAAGCTGGCATTTGCCAACACGCTGGCAGAAGCAAGCCTTCAGCAGGAGCGCAACCTGTTGATTGCGCAGGGTGCCATCCTGTTGGCGAGCATCCTGGGGCTGGTGGTGCTGGGCCTGCTGGTGATCCGCGCAATTACCACGCCCTTGCGCCAAGCCACCGATGCCACCCTGCAGATTGCCTCGGGTAACCTGGCGGCGCGCCTGCCCAGAATCACCCGGGATGAGGTGGGTAAGCTTGCGAAAGCGCTTTCGATCATGCACCACAGCCTGACGGCTACCACCCGTACAATCAAAAGCGGCGTTGACGTGGTGGCCCCCGCCAGTGCCTCGATTGCACAAGGTAATGAAGAGCTGTCAGCACGCACCGAACAGCAGGCCGCATCTCTGCAGCAGACCGCATCCAGCATGGAGGAAATGACCGCAACCGTTCAGCAGAACACTGACAACGCACGCCAGGCCAACGGGCTGGCCGGAGAAAATGCTGGCAGCATGGATAAGACCGGCGATCTGATGCAATCCGTGGTGCAGAGCATGGAGCGCATTACCCAAAGCGCTCAACGTATGAAAGAGATGGTTGATGCGATCGACAATATTGCCTTCCAGACCAATATCCTGGCCTTGAATGCCTCGGTGGAAGCCGCCCGTGCCGGTGAGCAGGGCCGTGGTTTCGCGGTAGTAGCCGAAGAGGTGCGCAGGCTGGCAGGGCGTAGCGGCGAGGCTGCCAAGGAAATTCGCACTCTGATTGCTTCTTCCAGTCAGGATATCGACAGTGGTGCCCAGGAAGTACGCAAGGCCGAAGCGGCGATGAATGAGGCGTTGGACGCCTCGCGCCGGGTCAAGGACATCATGGGCGAGATCAGCGCGGCGTCCGAGCAGCAAAGCGGCGGTATCACTGAAATCAATCAGGCCATCAATGAAATGGATCAGATGACCCAGCAAAATGCAGCCCGTGTTCAGGAGACCGCCCATGCTGCCGTCCAGCTTGAACGTCAGGCTGAGCAGCTGGCGCTGCAGATGGGTATTTACCGCCTGCCGGGGGCTGGGCTGGAAACGCTGCAGGAATCACAACAGCAACAAGAGGCAGCGCTGTCGCTTCCAGGCACGGCAAAAGTGGTGCATGACAAGCGAGAGTTCTGATCTGGTCACGCCAGCCGTGATGCTGGATCTTGCATGTTTCCATAAAAGCCTCTTTTCAGAGGCTTTTATGGTTTAGGCACCGTTGCTGCAGCTCAGACGTTTGAAACAGCAGACTCAATTTTCTGAACGCAGTCGTTCCAGCTCAGGGCTCAGCCTTACGGAATAATCACTTTTGCCGTCATCAAGCGCAAGGGCATCGGCTGGCAGCTGTGTCAGTGCCTGGGCAACTCGCTCCCTGGCATCATCGGCGTGGGCCATCTCGTCTGCGTCGAGCTTGCCTGCCAACACCAGGGGGCGAAGTAAAGGCTCACATCGCTCAGCGCTGTCAGCCAAGGCTTCATCGCGCAGGGCGATAACGTCACCGAGATAGCCGCCGTCATCGGCGTAGCGGCGGTAGACCTGCTTGGCGCAGGGAAGGTTGGTCTTGCCGGTGGAGTGCTTGACGCGCGGCTGGCCAGCGTAAGCCACCAGCTTGTAGGAGAGATCAATCACGGGCGCATCCGCCGAGACGCCCATCTGGGTGCCCACGCCAAACGCATCAATAGGGGCGCCGTCTTCCAGCAGGGCGCTGATAGAATGCTCATCAAGGCCGCTGCTGGCGATGATACGCACCTTGCTGTGCCCGGCGTTATCCAGCAGCTGACGGGCCTGTTTGGCCAGGTCGCCAAGGTCGCCGGAATCCAGGCGGATGGCCTGCACCCGTATGTCGGGCTCCTCACTCATCAGCGTAATCACCTTGCGGACGCCTTCCAGAGTATCGTGGGTATCAACCAGCAGAGTGGTGTCCGGATAATGGCGGGCGAACAGCCGGAAGGCTTCGTATTCGTCGTCATGGGCGAGCACATAGCTGTGGGCCATGGTGCCGTTGATGGCCAGGCCGTGGCGCAAGCCGCCCAGCACATTGCTGGTGCCCGTCAGCCCGGCAGTTCGGTAGGCCCGCACGCCGCGCACGGCGGCATCGATTCCGTGCATGCGGCGCATGCCGAAATCCACCACCGGGTGACCCTGGGCGGCAATCACCAGTCGTACGGCCTTGGAGGCGAGCACGGTTTCCAGCTGTACCAGGTTCATCAGCAGGCTTTCCAGCAGCTGTGCATGGGCAATCGGCGCATCCACTTCAAGCAGCGGCTCGTTGGGGAACACCGGGGTGCCTTCGGGCAGGGTGTGAATATCCCCTTCAAAGCGCCAGTCGCGCAGCCAGTCCAGAAAGCCCGTCTCGAAAAGGCCCGTCTCGGCAAGTTTTGCCAGCGCGGCCTCACCAAAGCGCAGCTCATTCACCAGGGCAGCGGCATGTTGCTGGCCGCAGGCAAGCATGAAGCGCCGCGCCGGTGGCAGTTTGCGAAAGAACAGGCTGAAGGTGGCGCGCTGGTCATAAGCTTCTTTCCAGTACGCCTGGGTCATGGTCAGCTGATAAAGATCAGTGAGCAGGGCCAGTTCGCTGTCGTCGACCATCGGGGAGCCCGTCATGCGCGCACCTCGGCACCGGCGTCGTGAAATGCCTGACGACATTTCGGCACGGCCTGCGGGTCAACGGCGGCACTCAGGGTTTCCAGCAGCAGGGTGGCAAAGCCTTCCTGGCGGGCATCCAGCACGGTGGCGTGAACGCACACATCGAGTGCCAGCCCGCACACGACCACGGTCTTGATGCCTTTTTCCTTGAGATAACCACCCAGGCCGGTGCCATCAAAACCGGAATAGGCATCCGCATCAAAGGCGGTGGCCTTGCTGACGCGAATGGCCTCAGCGGGCAGTTGCAGATCCGGGTGGAAATCGGCACCCGGGGTATCCTGCACGCAGTGTACCGGCCAGGGGCCGCCGCGATGCTCAAAACTCACGTGGTCAACCGGGTGCCAATCGCGGGTCGCCACCACCAGCGCACCTGCTGCCCGAGCGGCCTCAATTTCAGCGTTGATACCCGGCACCAAGGCAGCGCCACCGGCCACCCCAAGAGCACCGCCTTCACAGAAATCGTTTTGCATGTCGACCACGATCAGCGCAGTCGCCGGTGTGTAGTTAACCTTCATGCTCATCAGGCACCTCCCGAAAGGGTTGTGGCTAAGTTACCAGGGTTTTCAGTCTCGCAGTGTGATGCCTGAGACTCAAGGGTGGCTTACCTCACCAGCCCCCAGGCAAAAAGAAATTTCCTTGCTATTCTCTACTTCCCTCGCTGTATGAGTTCGCGCCCACACTCTGCATGCCAAGGTTACTCAGCGACCTTACTGCTGAACTGGTAAAGTGTGCGCTTTCACAGCGCTGGCTTTGGGGTTGCAAGCCAACCCCGCATCGTCATATGTCCCCGCATGCAAAGATAAGGAGAGCTGGCAGATGAAGCCACCCAGGTTGACCGTGCCCAAGAAGGGTTGGTTAATTCAGCAGGCAGGCAATTACCGCACTATTGGCTGGGGCCTTCTGGTGTGCGTCACCATTGCATTGGTAACCACTTTTATCGCGGACCATTATGGTGGCCCAACGCTTCTTTATGCACTGCTGTTTGGTATGTCGCTGCATTTTCTGAGTGACGAGGGGCGTTGCCGTGAGGGCATTGAATTTGCCGCGCGTACCGTGCTGCGCCTGGGTGTTGCCTTGTTAGGGGCGAGGATGACGTTCGAGCAGGTGGGGGAGCTGGGGATCGGACCCGTGTTGACGGTGATCGCTTCGGTGGCCTTTGTGATTCTGGCTGGCGCTGTGATGGCAAGGATGCTGGGACTTTCGCGTGAGCTTGGGCTGTTAACCGGCGGTGCGGTGGGCATCTGCGGTGCCTCGGCGGCGCTGGCGCTGTCGGCGATGATGCCGCGCGACGAGAATAGCGAGCGCAATACCATTCTTACTGTGGTGGGGGTCACTACGCTGTCAACGCTGGCGATGGTGATTTACCCCTTGATTGCCGGTGTGCTGTCATTGGCCAACGCCCAGGCCGGCATCTTTCTGGGCGGTACCATTCACGATGTTGCCCAGGTGGTGGGCGCCGGTTATATGATTTCCGAGCAAACAGGCGATACCTCAACGCTTGTCAAGCTGGTACGGGTGGCCATGCTGGTGCCGGCGGTTATGGTGTTTATGTGGCTGTTTCGCGCCTCGCGCCATGCACAGAGCGGTGCCGTCAAGGTGCCTATGCTGCCCGGTTTTCTGGTCGGCTTTGTGGTGCTGGTGGTGATCAACAGCCTGGGGCTGATTCCTGAGGCGGCCAACGAGGGCATGTCGACGCTGTCCCGCTGGTGTCTGGTAACGGCGATTGCCGCCCTGGGCATCAAGACCTCGTTCCAGAAGCTTGCCGTGGTGGGGTGGAAACCGGTGATCCTGATGGTGCTGGAAACCCTGCTTTTACTGGCCGTTGTATTGGGTGTGGTGGTGTTTGCAGGATTGGGCACCTAAGTTATTCAGCGCTCAGCGCGTTAGCCTTGCCTCGTATCATGCCTGGTAACACATGGCATGTGCCGATTCGTCCGTTAGGGTTTAGAATGGTCAGCCATAGACGAGATCGAATACAGCGTGGTGATCAACACGCCCAAGGGGAGAGGCTTTCGTGAAGCTGCTGATTCTGGATGCGGGACACTGTCTGAGCCTGGCGCTGGCGCGTGAAGCCTGCCGTCGCTCGGATACCGAACTGGTAATAGAAGAAGGAACGGCGCTGAGTGCCGATCGGGTGGCGGAAGTGGCGCCAGATGCTGTGATCATACCGCCGTTGGCACACCCTCTGAACATGGTGCCTGCCGATGTCACCGCGCATGCTGATGCAGTGGATGCCTGTCTTGATGCCTGTAAGGCTCAGCAGACAACGCTGGTATGGTGTGTGTCTGATCAGCTGTATGAGGATGGTTTTGAGGTGCCGATTGATGAGCATCTGGTACCGGAACCCAGGGATGAAAGCCTGCGTCGTCTGGTCAGGACGGGGGATCGTATTCGCGCTGAATATGCCCAGCATCTGATTGTGCGCCTCGGGCCACTGTTTGCCCTGGAAGGTAGTCATGCCTGGCTGAACCAGGTCATCGATAGCCTGGTCATCGGGGAGAATGTCAGAGCCGCCGAGGATGTGATTTTCTGCCCGACCAGTGCTGATGCAGTGGCCCTGGCGCTGGTGGGCATGCTCCAGCAGCTTGCCTGTGGGGTACAGGCCTGGGGGGCCTATCATCTGGCAGGCACGGAACCGGTCAGTGCTTTCACCTTTACGTCCATGGTGCGTACTCAGCTGGGTACCCGTCTGGAGGGGCGCGGTGAAAAAGTGGCGCTTGGCGAAGTAGAAGCACAGAAGCACCATCACGATGCCAAGCTGCGTCGGGTGTTAAACTGCCGGCGTGTTCTGGAAACCTTTGGTGTCCATCAGAAGCCCTGGCGCCTGGAAGTCGGACGTATGCTGGACGCCTGGTGCCTGATGCGCGATGACGATAACGCCAGCACAGCGGAGGGCACCGCCTGATGAATGTGCTGCGCAGTATAATTTTTTATATCGGCTACTTTGGTGCCATGTTACTGATTGGCGTGTTCTGTTTGCCTATCGCGCCTTTCCTGCCGCTTTCAGGGCGCTATCGCCTGCTCAACCTCTACAACCACTTTTTGATGGTCTGGTTTCGCCTGGCATGCGGCGTGCGTTATGAAATTGAAGGGCGTGAAAACCTGCCTGAGGGTCCCTGCGTGATTCAGGCCAACCATCAGTGTGAGTGGGAAACGGTGTTTTTACAGGTCATGAAACCACCGGTATGCACGGTTCTGAAACAGGAATTACTGCGTTTCCCGATTTTCGGCTGGGCGCTCAGGCTGCTCCATCCGATTGCTCTTGACCGTTCGCGGCCAGCGCGTGCCATGAAGCAGGTACTTACTCAAGGGGTCGTCCGTCTGCAGAGCGGATTATCGGTGCTGATTTTCCCCGAAGGTACTCGGGTGGAGCCTGGCGTACGCAAGCGCTATAACAAAAGTGGCAGCGTAATCGCCTGCCGCGCTGGTGTACCGGTGCTGCCTGTGGCGCATAACGCAGGTGAGCGCTGGCCAGGGCGTCACTGGGTCAAGCGCCCTGGGGTTCTGCGGGTACGCATTGGCGCACCGATCACCACAGACGGTAAAACATCCGATAACGTGAACGCCGAAGTGGAAGCCTGGATTGAAACCCAGTTGCAGGAAATTTCAGACGTGCCACGTCCGCTTAAAGCGTCCTGACCATAGACGAAAGTGACAGAACCGATGAACCAAGACGGCGCCAACCTTGTGGGTTGGCGCCGTTCTGTTAGTGCAGGCTTGTCGGGTGCGATAGCCGGTCAGCTGGCATAGCGCTGGAACACCAGGCAGGCATTGGTGCCGCCAAAGCCGAAGCTGTTGGAAAGCACGCGCTGCAGGTTAACGCCATCCCGGCGCTGGGTGACGATATCAAACCCATCCGCCTGTTCATCGAGTGTATCAATGTTCGCTGACGCAGAGACAAAGTCATGCTTCATCATCAACAGCGAGTAGATGGCTTCCTGTACCCCGGTAGCACCCAGCGAATGGCCGGTAAGCGATTTGGTCGAGCTCATGGCCGGGGTGGTATCGCCAAACAGCGCACGAACAGCCTGCAGCTCGGCGACATCTCCCACCGGCGTTGAAGTGCCGTGGGTGTTGATGTAGTCAATGTCGCCGTCGACAGTGGCCATGGCCTGCTGCATGCAGCGCACAGCGCCTTCACCGGAAGGGGCAACCATGTCATAGCCATCGGACGTGGCGCCATAGCCCACCAGTTCGGCGTAGATGTGGGCACCCCGCGCTTTGGCATGCTCAAGCTCTTCCAGTACCAGCATGCCGCCGCCGCCGGCAATCACAAAGCCATCGCGAGCCTGATCATAGGGGCGGGAAGCCTTGTCCGGGTCCTCGTTGTATTGGGTGGATAGGGCACCCATGGCATCGAACAGGCAGGTGAGCGTCCAGTGTTCCTCTTCCCCACCGCCGGCAAAAACCACATCCTGCTTGCCCAGCTGAATCTGCTCCATGGCACTGCCGATACAGTGTGCCGAGGTGGCACAGGCAGATGAAATCGAGTAGTTGACGCCCTTGATCTTAAACGGCGTGGCCAGGCAGGCGGATACCGTGCTGCCCATGGTACGGGTAACGCGATAGGGGCCGACCCGGCGCAGGCCTTTCTCACGCAGTACATCAGCGGCTTCCACCTGATTGGCGCTGGATGCGCCGCCCGAACCGGCAATCAGGCCGGTGCGTTCGTTGGAAACCTGTTCTTCTGAAAGGCCGGCGTCTGCAATGGCTTGCGCCATGGAGACATAGGCATAGGCGGCTGCATCGCCCATAAAGCGCAACAGCTTGCGGTCAATCAGCTCATTAAGATCAATATCGACGCTGCCAGCAACATGGCTGCGCAGACCGCGTTCGGCATACTCTTCTTTGAAGCGAATGCCACTGCGCCCGTTCTTGAGCGCATCCAGGACCTGTTGCTGATCATTGCCGAGACAAGACACGATGCCCAGGCCGGTGACTACCACTCGTCGCATGGGAGCCTCCTGTTAAAAATTCGCAGTGGAGGTAAATAGGCCAACGCGCAGGTCGTTTGCCTGATAGATTTCACGCCCGTCAACGGTCACTGTGCCGTCGGCAATGCCCAATATCAGGCGACGGGTAATGATGCGCTTGATATTGATGTTGTAGGTAACCTTCTGGGCACCTGGCAGAATCTGGCCGGTGAATTTGACGTCACCACAGCCCAGCGCTCGTCCGCGTCCCGGGTGGCCCAGCCAACCCAGATAGAAACCTACCAGTTGCCACATGGCATCGAGGCCAAGGCAGCCAGGCATGACAGGGTCACCGGGAAAGTGGCAATCAAAAAACCACAGATCCGGGGTGATATCCAGCTCGGCAATAAGCTCGCCTTTGTTACTTTCACCGCCGTCTTCGGTAATGCTGGTAATGCGATCAAGCATCAGCATGTTGGGTGCTGGCAATTGTGCATTGCCTGGGCCAAAGAGCTCGCCGCGTGAGCAGGCCAGCAGTTCGTCGCGATCAAAAGAGTGTTGCTTGGTCACTGAAACGTTCCGAATATCGAGATTGTTGTTGGCCGCGCACGGCACCCGAGCCGAAGCGGAGTGCCAGTGCACAGGCCGCAAGGCCATCACTAGTCTACTTCCCGACGCTTGCGAATGCACGTCGACGTTCAGTCAAGGCTGCTATCATGCCCCCTCGCAAGGCCATACAGAGCGCTGTTGGCGTGCAGCCTGCCACTTTCAGACCGGTTGATGCAAATAGCGTTCAGGCCAGTTGATTAACAGCTACTGCGCAAATAATGCCCGATCAGCGCTCAGGAAGCGAGTGCCCGCCAGCGACCTCGCCATGTTGTCATCATGGTTTACACAGCACTGGATGGTAAAAAGCCTATTAGCGATAGCCAGTTGATGTGCTAGGAAGGTGCGGTTGGCAATGTGAACTGCGCCTTCCACTCCAGCAGTTGGCTGGCTGGCATGGGGTGTGCAAACGCATACCCCTGGCCGTATTCACAGCCCATGGCCAGGAGGGCTCGTGCGTGAGCACTGGTTTCTACCCCTTCGGCAATAACGCGGCGTTGAAACGCTTCTGCCAGGCTTAATACGCCCTTGAGCATCACCAAATCTTCTGCGTTATCCAGCATGTTGAGTACAAAGCTTCTATCAATCTTGAGTATTCCAGCCGGCAGATAACGCAGGTAGGCGAGGGTGGAGTAACCGGTGCCGAAGTCATCCAGAGCGAAGTTAACGCCAAGGGTCTGGCATTGGCGCATAATGCCGGCGACGCCTTGCATATCATCCAGGGCGCTGCTTTCAAGCGCTTCAATTTCCAGGTCGCCGGGCGCGTAATCGGGAAAGGCATTCAGGGTATCAGAAAGCCACTGGGTGAAATGAGGGTCCTGCAGGTGAATGCCATCAATATTAACGCTGACAGGCCAATGAATGCCGCTGGCTTTCCAGTCGCTGCACTGCTGCAGGGCGCTATTAACAACCCACTCGCCCAGCTTGATGGCAAAAGGATGCTGCTGGATCTCGGGCAGGAACATGGCAGGTGGCAAAAGGCCCTGCTCAGGGTGCTGCCAGCGTATCAGCGCCTCAACGCCAATGACATCACCGTTACGCATATTGAGTTTTGGCTGATAGAAAAGCACGAATTCGTTATTGGCCAATGCCTGCTGCATGCGGGCGATGCTTTGATGATGACCGCGCACGGCCCGCTCATGGGCCTGGTCAAACAGGTGGTAACGGTTCTTGCCCAGCTGTTTGGCCTGATACATGGCATGATCAGCCTGGCGAATAAACTGATCCGGTTCGATATCTTCATTGCCATCGTAGGCCGCGACGCCGACACTGGCGGATACCTGCAACTCGCAATGGTTGAAGCGGATAGGCTGATTGACGCGCTGGATCAGCTGCTGGATGACCCGCTGCATTTCCAGGTCACATGGCTGGTGAGGCAATACCATGACAAATTCATCACCGCCCAGGCGGGCGACAGTATCATTGTTTTTCAGAGTGCTACGCAGGCGCTCAGCCACGACTCTCAGTACCTGGTCGCCAAGATTATGTCCGTAACGATCATTAATCTCTTTAAATCCATCGAGATCCAGATAGGCCAGCATTACGGAATCTTGGCTGTCCCTCGCCTCCTGCATGATGCGGGTCAGGCGCTGGGTGAAACCTTCACGGTTGGGCAGGTCGGTCAAGCGGTCAAAATAAGCCAGGTGCTGAAGACGGCTTTCATATTCTTTCTGGCGCGAAATATCTGTAAAAACAACTACATAATGAGTTCTTCGGGTCGCGGTATCCTTGACCAGCGAGAGTGTCAGCTGAACAGGGTAGCGCTCATCATCCTTACGTTTTTCCCAGATTTCTCCCTGCCAAACGCCATCATTGGCCAGCGTGGCCTGTAGACTGTTATCACGCTGAGTATCGAAAAGGTGCTCCAGAAGCGCTGAGGGTTGGTTAAGTACTTCAGCGGCCTCGTAGCCGGTGATTCGTGTGAATGCGGCGTTGACGTCCAGGGTATTGCCCTGCTCATCGGTCAGCATGATGGCGTCGTGGGCGTTACGGAACACGCTGGCGGCCAGGCGAAGCTCGTCTGTTTTGCGGCGTACCAGTTGGCGCAGGCGCAGGTTCCACGCCACCACCCATAGAGCACCGACGATGACAACCAGGGCGTGAGGCCAGTATTCACGCCACTTGATCGTCGCTGAAGGCAGCATTTCGCCCAGCCATTTGGCGTCAATCCGCTCAATCATTCCCTGTTCACGCGCGCTGGCAACCCCCTTATCCAGAATGTTCTGTAGCAGGTGCTCGCCTTCCTTGACCGCCATACTGTTAAGCCCGGTGTATAACGGCTCTCCTACCCGCTTCATCTCAACGTTCAAACCTGAGCGATAAAGCTGGAACAGCACGATCTGCTCATCGCCAATCATGGCATCAGCTTCGCCACTCAGTACGGCCAGCACGGCATTGGCAAAATTGATGGTAGAGACGAGGGTAACGTCGATACCGGCTTCTTGCAGAAACTCCTCGGCATAGTCGCCGCGCTGGGTCGCCACGCGCAGGCCGCTGAGATCCTCCAGCCGGTTAATGTCAGGGCGGTCAACGGGTACAAATATCGCCGCAGGGACTTCAAAGATCGTCTGGGTAAACTCGTAGTTGGCATCTCTGGTAGGACTATAGAAAAAGCTCGTCAGTACGTCAGCACGGCCTGCCTGAATCTGCGCTTGTGCCGTGCTGAAGTCGGTATGAGTAAATCGAGCCTCAAATCCTGCTTCATCGGCAATCCACTGGGCAAGCTCAACCATCATGCCATCACTTTGTCCCTGATCATCCATGAACTCAAAAGGGGGGTAGTTGCTCTGGCTAACAAACACAATGGGTTCGTTTTCTGCCAGATACGCACGTTCCGACGTATTAAGTGCGAGCCCCTGTGCAGTAGTCGGTTTGGGTAGCAGGCATATCAGCAACAGGGGTGCGGCCAGGCCTGTAGCACGCTTTAAGTTGCTGATCAGCCAGTATTTTATTTGGCTTTTTTGTACATGGCTCCTGCTTGCTGCCACTTTTTAGCGCTCCTGTTCTTTGTGTTTTGATGAGTGGTCAGTGCTACAGTGGATAGCGTATAGGAATTAATATTTTACAATTAACAGCCTCGCGTAACTTTCATCGGGCGTCTAGAGGGGAGCTCAATTTTTTCGCTGTGACGTTAGTACCATAACTTCGGTGGCTTTCTTGCATCTCCTGATGATGCCTCCTAAACTGCCTCCATCAACTGCTTGACGGGGTGCCGGTGAATCCGGCTGAGATGGCGCAGGGTGTATCCACTTGATACTGCCAAAGCGCTGGTCCCGCTGAACCTGATCCGGCTAATGCGCTGCGGCTTACACAAGTTCGCAGTGCGGGTACCGGCGTAGGGATCAAGCGATGGCCTCGGCTTAGCTTCACGCCACCTTCTGCGCCATTTCCTCGATCTTCTGCTTAACGCACACCTACGCCCACTCTCCGGATCATTACTGCCGGAGGCTTTATGGGTTATTGCTTTACTGATCTTACCAACGCCTGCCATAACGACTGGCGCGCCTATATTGAACACGATTTTGTCCGTCAATTGGGCAGTGCCACGCTTCCTGAACCCGCGTTTCGCCACTATTTAAAACAGGATTACCTGTTTCTGATTCACTTCGCCCGTGCCTACGCGTTGGCGGCCTATAAAAGCCCGACGCTGGCTGATCTACGCCAGGCCCATGAGGGGTTGAAAGCCATTGTGGATGTGGAGCTGGGCCTGCACGTGGGGTTCTGCCAGGAGTGGGGCATTTCAGAAGACGAGCTGGCCCAGCTGCCGGAAGCGCGCGCAACGCTAGCCTATACCCGCTACGTGCTGGATACCGGCAACCGCGGTGACCTGCTCGATCTGCATGTGGCGTTGGCGCCTTGCCTGGTGGGCTACGGTGAAATTGCCAACTGGCTGAACGCTCAAGCGTTTACCCGGCGCGGTGTAGAAAACCCCTTCGATGCCTGGATCGCCATGTACGCAAGCGAAGAGTTTCAGGCTGCCATGCAGGCCGAGCTGGAATGGCTCAACGCCCGCCTTGCTGACGTTACCCCCGCCCGCTTTGCCGAGCTGACACGGATATTTGGCGATGCTACGCGCCTGGAAATCGACTTCTGGCAGATGGGGCTGGATCTTGCTCATTAACCCCGCGAACCCAAACAACTCAGGCGTCATATCACTTGTCGCTGTAGAACAACAAACGCCATCAGGAGATCACCATGAGTAAAACCAGCCACTTCTTAGCAGAAACTGCCCAGGTCGATGCGGCCGCCATTCAACCGCTGCCCGCTTCGCGCAAGGTGTATGTGGAAGGCTCGCGGCCAGATATCCGCGTGCCATTTCGCGAGATCACCCTGTCGCCCACCAAAACCAGCAGCATTGATGAACAGAACCCGTCGCTACTGGTGTATGACACCTCCGGCCCTTACACCGACCCGGCCGCCAACAACGATTTACGTCAGGGCTTACCCGCGCTGCGCCGTACCTGGATTGAAGAGCGTAACGATACCGAGTTCCTGGATGGCCCCACCAGTGAGTACGGCAATCGCCGTGCTAACGACCCAACCCTTGCCCAGTTGCGCTTTGATCTGACCCGCACGCCACGCCGGGCAAAAGCGGGCAAAAACGTCACCCAGCTGCATTACGCGCGCCAGGGCATTATTACGCCGGAAATGGAATTTATTGCCATCCGCGAGAATCAGCGTCGCCAGACGTTAGGCACTGCGGAGGTCGAGCGCATTCTGGGCCATCAGCACTCTGGCCAGAGCTTTGGGGCCAGCCTGCCGGAAGAAATCACCCCGGAATTTGTCCGCGATGAAGTGGCCCGTGGGCGGGCGATTATCCCTAACAATATCAATCACCCGGAATCCGAGCCGATGATTATTGGCCGTAATTTCCTGGTCAAGATTAATGGCAACCTGGGTAACTCAGCGGTCACCTCATCAATTGAAGAAGAAGTCGACAAGATGACCTGGGGTATCCGCTGGGGGTCGGACACCATCATGGATCTTTCCACCGGCCAGAATATCCACGAGACCCGCGAATGGATTATCCGCAACTCGCCGGTGCCGATTGGCACAGTGCCGATCTATCAGGCGCTGGAGAAGGTCAACGGCGTAGCTGAAGACCTCAACTGGGAAGTGTTCCGCGATACTCTGATCGAACAGGCCGAGCAGGGCGTGGATTACTTCACCATTCATGCGGGCGTATTGCTGCGCTACGTGCCGCTGACCGCCAATCGGGTGACCGGTATTGTCAGCCGGGGTGGCTCGATCATGGCCAAGTGGTGCCTGTACCATCATCAGGAAAGCTTCCTGTATACCCACTTCGAAGAGATCTGTGAGATCTGCAAGCAGTACGACGTGGCGTTTTCGCTGGGTGACGGCCTGCGGCCTGGCTCAATTGCCGATGCCAATGACGAAGCGCAGTTCGCCGAGCTGGAGACCCTGGGTGAGCTAACCAAGATCGCCTGGAAACACGACGTTCAGGTGATGATTGAAGGCCCTGGCCATGTGCCCATGCACTTGATTAAAGAAAACATGGATAAGCAGCTTGAGGCGTGTCATGAGGCGCCTTTTTATACGCTTGGCCCGCTGACTACCGATATCGCCCCTGGCTATGACCACATTACCTCCGGCATTGGCGCAGCGATGATCGGCTGGTTTGGCTGTGCGATGCTCTGCTATGTCACACCAAAAGAGCACCTGGGCCTGCCGAATAAGGATGACGTCAAGACCGGCATTATCACCTACAAGATTGCCGCCCACGCCGCGGACCTGGCCAAGGGCCACCCGGCGGCGCAGCGTCGCGATAACGCGCTTTCCAAGGCACGCTTTGAATTCCGCTGGGAAGACCAGTTCAACCTGGGGCTGGACCCGGATACCGCCCGGGAATACCACGACGAAACCCTGCCGAAAGATTCCGCCAAGGTGGCGCACTTCTGCTCCATGTGCGGGCCCAAGTTCTGCTCGATGAAGATCAGCCAGGAAGTGCGTGATACCTACCGGGATCGCGCGCCAGAAAATGCCGCTGACAGCGACGCCGAGGCGATCAAGCGCGGTATGCAGGAGCAGGCAGAGAAGTTCCGCCAGACAGGCAGCCAGCTGTACCAGGAAGTGTAAGCTAAAATAAAGGGGGTCAGATCCACATTAATAGCCGTTAATCATCCAGGAAAGAGAGTGAAACAATTCATGTGGATCTGACCCCCCTTTATTCCCATTTATTCCGGTTAGCGCGCGTGGGACAACCCCAGCACGATAATCCCGCCGATGACCACGGCGCCGCCTACCAGCTGGCCAGGGGTCAGCATCTGCCCCAGAAAGAGATAGCCCAGCACTAGAGACGCCACCGGTTCGAAATTCATGACCGGTGCGTTTCTGGCCATATCCAGACGCGGGACACTGATAAACAGAATGGAAAACGCGCTGCCGTACAACACTGCCAGCAGCATCAGCCCTGTCCAGCCGGTGGTGTTGTCGGGCAAGCTCATGCCGCCGGGCATTGCACCCAGCAGCCCACCCAGGATCATGGCAATAAACACCGTCTGCATGGTCAGCCAGCTGCGTAGGGTACTGCCAACTTTGGCCAGCCGGTGTTCGGTAATCCACAGGGTGCTGGCCAGGGCAAAGGCGGCGGCCAATCCAAAGCCAATACCTGTCAGCCATTCAGGCCCCATGGTCTCCGCATTGGCCAGCCAGCCGGGAATATCAAGCACCACGAGGAGCCCGATCAGAATGGTGCCCATGATCAGGCAGCTTCGCAGTGAAGGCCGTGGCCCACCCAGTGCCCAGCTCAATAGCGCCAGCTGGATGGGAAAAGTGTTCACCAGCAGCAGGGCGATGACCACGGGCAGGCGGGCAACCGCTGAATAAAGGCAGACGCTTTGAATCGCAATCAGCACGCCTGCAGCGAGCTGCCAGGGCCAGGTACCGGGTGGCAGCCAGAAACGCTTTTTCTGCATCATCAAGAGCGCCAGCAAGATCAGGCAGGCCACGCCGGAGCGCATCAATACTGCAAGCAGCAGACCCGTGCCATTATCAAATGCCAGCCGTGCGGCGACATGGTTGGCGGCAAACAGGGTGGCAACCGACATCATCAGGGGAATGGCCAGATGGCGGGGCAGAACGTCAGACGATGAGGCTGAGGGCATAATGTTTGATCCAACATGGGCAGGATAAGGGTCACAGCAAAGTGAAAGTCAGCCAGATCAAGCATACTATGCAGCCTATGATAGGAGAATTGAATGGCTGCAGATTCCAATGCCCTTAATGTGGCACTATCCCTGTTGATCAATCTGGATGCGGCGCTGGTCGATATCGTGCTGCTTTCCCTGCAGGTATCGCTACTGGCGGTATGCCTGGCAGCACTGATCGGCTTCCCCCTGGGTGCCGCAGTAGCGCTATGGCGTTTCCCTGGGCGGGGTTTGATGGTGGTGGCATTGAATGCCTTGATGGGTTTGCCGCCAGTGGTGGCCGGGCTTGTTGTCTACCTGCTGCTTTCCCGCGCGGGGCCACTGGGCCAGTGGGGCTTGCTGTTTACGCCAAGTGCTATGGTGATTGCCCAGGTAGTGCTGGTGCTGCCGATTCTGGCGGCGCTGTCGCGTCAGAAGGTTGAGGAGCTTTTGACTGAATATCAGGAACAGTTTGTATCGCTGGGTATGTCACGCCTGCGCATGATGCCGACTCTGCTCTGGGATGCGCGCTTTGCGCTGCTCACCGTGTTGCTGGCCGGTTTCGGGCGGGCCAGCGCGGAAGTCGGTGCGGTGATGATGGTTGGCGGCAATATAGACGGCGTGACCCGGGTGATGACCACTTCCATTGTGCTTGAAACCAGCAAGGGCAATCTTCCGCTGGCGCTAGGGTTGGGGATCGTGCTGTTAACCCTGGTGCTGGTGATCAATGCGGCCGCCTATCTCGTCGGCGAGTGGGCGCGGAGGCGAACCGGATGACAGTTTTACAGCCGCTGGATACCCATGCTTCAGTTTGCCCCCGGGCGTCACTGATATTTGATCGGGTTACGTTCAGCTATCAGGGCAAACACCTGTTGGGCCCCTGTTCGTTTACGCTGCAAGCGGCTGGCCCGACGCTGGTAATGGGCCCTAACGGTGCGGGGAAAAGCCTGTTGCTGCGTCTGGCCCACGGCTTGCTGGCACCGGCGTCCGGTAGTGTTCAATGGCTGCCGCAGCGCCCGCGTCAGGCAATGGTCTTCCAGCAGCCGGTGATGCTGCGCCGCTCGGCAATGGCCAACCTGTTGCATGCGCTGGCGGTTAACAAGACACCGCGCCGCCAACGGCGTGATCTGGCACAGGCGGCGCTGGCACGCTTCGGCCTGGCGGCAAGCGCGGAGACGCCTGCCAGGGTGCTTTCCGGCGGTGAGCAGCAGCGCCTGGCCCTGGCGCGTGCCTGGGTGCTGGCCCCTCAGGTACTGTTTCTGGATGAGCCGACATCAGCCCTTGACCCAGCTGCCATCAAGGCCGTGGAAGAAGCCGTGTTGGCCTTTCAGCGTCAGGGTACACGCGTCGTGATGACCACCCATGATATTCATCAGGCGCGGCGTCTTGCTGCGGATGTGCTGTTTATGGCCGGCGGCCAGGTGCGGGAACATACCGCTGCCCAGCGATTTTTCGAGCAGCCCGACTCACCCAGCGCGCAGGCGTATCTTCGCGGTGACATTATTGAGTAATGCCGATGCCCCAGATGTTAAATGTCATGTTCAAGAGACATGCAGTGCATAAAGCCCTGATGCTGGGGACCATGATCAGTGGCGTTTTGATGACCCAGGCTCACGCGGATGACTTTATTACCTTGGCATCCACCACCTCGACGGAGAACTCGGGGCTGTTTGCAGCCATTGTGCCGCCCTTCGAAGCCGCAACCGGTATTGAGGTGCGGGTGGTGGCGGTAGGCACCGGCCAGGCGTTTGAAATTGCCCGGCGTGGCGATGCCGATAGTTTGCTGGTGCATGACACGATCGGTGAAGAGCAGTTTGTGGCAGACGGTTACGCCAGCGAGCGTGCTGATGTCATGTATAACGATTTTGTGCTGATTGGCCCAGCCGATGACCCTGCAGGCGTTGCAGATGCCAGCAGTGCGGCCGAAGCCTTAGTCCTGATTGCGGATGCCAAAGCGCCTTTCACCTCCCGTGGGGATGACAGCGGCACCCACCGTGCCGAACAGCGCTTGTGGGAAAATGCAGGTATAGACCCCCAGGGCGGCTGGTACCGTGAGCTGGGCAGCGGCATGGGGCCAACCCTGAATATCGCCGCCGCCATGGATGCCTATGTGATGTCTGACCGGGCTACCTGGGTAGCGTTTGAAAACCCTCAGAATCTGGCTCTGCTGTTTGCAGGCGACAAGGTGCTTTTCAATCAGTATGGCAGCCTGGTGCTGTCTGCCGAGCGCCATCCGCACCTGAAGCATGAGCTGGCAGCGCAGTGGCACCGCTGGCTACTCTCGGAAGACGGTCAGCAGGCGATTGGCGCCTTTGAGGTGGAGGGCCAGCCGCTGTTCTTCCCCAATGCGCAATAATGTCGCAGGGTTGGGGGCTGAGGTTGTAATATCGCTGCCGCGTACCCATGGTATAGGTTATATAGGTGGCGCATGCTGGCGTCTGTCATTAGTCAGCTTGCGTTTGTTCAATTTGCTTGAAACAAGGAGTATCTAATGTCGTTACGCATTAATGAAGTTGTGCCGGATTTTGAAGCCGATACCAGCCAGGGGCCGATTCGCTTTCACGACTGGATTGGGGATAGCTGGGCGATTCTTTTCTCACACCCAAAAGACTTCACGCCGGTCTGCACCACCGAGTTTGGCGCTGTGGCCACGCTGGATGCCGAGTGGAAAAAGCGCGGCACCAAGGTGATTGGTGTCTCCGTCGATGGTGTTGAAGAGCACAAGCGCTGGATCAACGACATCGAGACTTACTGCGGTAACGATGTTCACTTCCCGATCATTGCTGATGAAGAGCTTAAAGTATCCAAGCTGTTCAACATGCTGCCGGCAGAAGCCTATATGCCGGATGGCCGCACCCCGGCAGACAGCGCGACAGTTCGTTCTGTGTTCATTATTGGCCCGGATAAGCAGCTGAAGCTTTCCATGACCTATCCGATGACGGTCGGCCGTAACTTTGCGGAAGTATTGCGCGCCCTGGATGCCCTGCAGACCAGTGCCAGCCATGGTGTCGCCATGCCAGCCGACTGGACGCTGGGTCAGGACGTCATCATTCCTACCAGTGTTTCTGAAGAAGATGCCAAGACGAAGTTTGGCGAATACGAAACGGTCTTCCCCTACCTGCGCAAGGCCAAACTGCCTGAGTAAATAGCTACCCCACAGTACATGCTATAGACCTGAACCACCCTGACGGCTAGCCGTCAGGGTGGTGTTGTATATCAGGTTGCGATGGTGCGGGAAGCTATCTCAGCCAGCTGACCGTATCCCAGGCATGCTGTTCCGGCACGGCTATATTTTCACGTGCCTTTTCCAACTCATCTTCGCTGATATCACCCAACCCATAGGCGTGACCATGGCGTTTGGCATGACCTTCAATCCATCCGTTGGTATAGCGAAACCCGGGAATGCCTTTTTGCGTTTCGTGCGGCTGACCGCGCTCGCCATCAATAAAGCCACGAATCCAGGCTCGACGGTAGGTATAGATGAACATGTGAATACCTTGGTTTTCAGGCTGGATAAACGCGTCATCTAAGCGTTTAGTTTTAAGCTAATAGTATAATATTGTAAACTGATTTATGTTGCAATGCAGCGTTAATGCATTGCATCAAGCAGGCTTGCAGAGGAGACAGAAGGTGATGACAGCTTGGTATGTCGTAGGCTTGCTGGCAGGAGTGGTACTGCTGGGCGTGGTGTTGCAGCGGCGCTTTCATCGTCGTTTGCATCGTGAGCTGGCCGCTCCTCGGGAGGCCGTTAACTGCTCACTGGAAGAGGTGGGGCTGCAAGGTGAAACCATACGTTTTACCACGGTGGGAGAGCGGATGCTGGAAGCCTGGTGGCTGCCCGCAAAGGCGCCGCAAGGGCAGATAGTAATTACCCACGGCTGGGGAGCCAACCGCGCCACCCTGCTGCCACTAGCGCCATTGCTGCTTGAAGCGGGGTGGAACCTACTGCTGGTGGATGTGCGCAACCATGGCAATAGTGATGATGATACCTTCTCCTCCATGCCGCGCTTTGCCGAAGATATTGACGCCGCCCTGAGCTGGCTGAAGCACCATCAACCCGCTTTACCTACGGCACTGATTGGCCACTCGGTCGGGGCAGCGGCTACCTTGCTGTGCGCCTCACGGCGCGATGATATTGCCGCTGTGGTCAGCCTGAGCAGCTTTGCCCATCCGGATGGCATGATGCGCCGCTGGCTTGACGCCAAGGGCTTGCCGTTCTTCCCGCTGGGCTGGTACGTGATCCGCTATGTGGAAAAGGTCATCGGCCATCGCTTTGATGCCATCGCACCGGTCACGACACTCCCTCAGATCCGCTGCCCGGTCCTGCTGGTGCATGGCGAGAGCGACGATATCATTCCGCTAAGCGACGCTCAGCGGCTCACCCAGAAACAGACGCCCGGTGTGACCTTGCGGGTGGTGCCCGGAGGGCATGATCTGAGCGATAGTCTGGCGCGTCACGGTGATGAGCTGTTGGCGTTTCTGAATGCCGCCATTGACAAGCCCGCCACCGAGCGCTGCGCATAAATGCAAAAGCGCTCTTCAGCGAGCGCTTTTAATTCCCCAGACAGGAATGCCATCAGTCCTGCTTGGAAAAACTGTCAAAGGCTTCCAATGCCTGTGCGGCATAGGTGTAGGCCGGGCCGCCGCCCATATACATACACACGCCCAGCATTTCCATGAACTCTTCACGGGTGGCGCCCAGTTCGGCGGCTGCCTTGGAATGAAAGGCAATACAGCCATCGCAGCGAATACTGATGCCAATGGCCAGTGCCATCAGTTCTTTGTGCTTGTGTGACAGCGCCCCTTCCTTGTTGGCCCCCTTGGCCATCTGGGTGAAGCCCTTGGCGACATCAGGGATATTCTTGCCGATTTCCTGCATCAGGGCGGAAAGGTCCTGAGTCGTTTTCTGCCAGTCTTTATGCATGTTTCTGCTCCTTTCAAGAAAGCATTGCGCTTGGAAAAGCCGCATTGTAATCGATGGTTATGCTATTTAATAATCAATATATTCTAAATTTGACGCAGGTCAGGTAAGTCACCCCTGGGCGACGTAATCAGGCCGTCCGGTGTCGTGCATAACCATGTTCAATTCGGGCAATTAGCCTACCATCGCGTCACAACGTTTATCAGGGTGGTGGCATGTTTGATACGTCGATAAACACCAGGCGCATGAAAAAAACGGCTCTTGATGCCGCTGATATCCGTATCCTCAGCGCACTGCAGCGCCATGGCCAGCTCAGCAAGACCAAGCTTGCCGAGCTGGTCAACCTTTCCCCGACGCCCTGCTGGGCACGTCTGGATCGCCTGAAATCGGCGGGCTATATCCGCGGCTACCATGCCGATATTGCCCTTGAACGTGTGTTGGATATCACCCGTGTCATGGTCACTCTGTCGTTGATGCATCATCGCAAGGAAGATTTTGAGCGTTTCGAGACCCATATCCGCAATATCGAGGAAATCACCGAGTGTTACGTCACCGGAGGAGGGATGGACTATGTGTTTCAGGTCGTGGTGCCAAGCCTAGCCGCCTTCCAGCACCTGATGGACCGGCTGCTATCTGAAGACCTGAATATTGATCGCTACTACACCTATTTCATCACCCGCCAGGTCAAGTCGACCCAGCCGAATCTTGTCGCCCTGACGTCACATACCAGCTCATAACCAATTGGTCTGCAGTCAACCAAAAACGAGTCTTTTCGGTCGCCTAAAGGGCCTATCTTCAGTCTGCATGATCAATTTTCAGGCGCTATCCTTCACGAACAATTAAACATCACGGCACACGGTGCTGCTGATTGAAAAAAGGGGCAAACGTCATGTCATCATCCGTCAATACCGGCTTCGGTACCCAGATCCGCAAATCGCCCTATTTTGAGGCCACCCTGCGCTGGGGTGCTCAGGGGTTTTCCGTTTATAACCACATGTATATTCCGCGCGACTTCGGTAGCCCGGAGCAGAACTTCTGGAATCTGGTGAACACCGCCATCCTGTGTGATGTGGCCGTTGAACGTCAGGTTGAAATTACCGGTCCCGATGCAGCGGAATTCACCCAGCTGCTGACTCCACGCAACCTGTCGAACATGGCCGTTGGGCAGTGCAAGTACGTGCTGATCACCAATGCCAGCGGCGGTATCCTCAACGACCCTATTCTGCTGCGCCTGGCTGAAAACCACTTCTGGTTGTCACTGGCCGATAGCGACATTCTGCTGTGGGCTCAGGGCGTTGCCATTAATTCAGGGCTGGATGTCACCATCAGCGAACCGGATGTTTCACCTCTGCAGCTACAGGGCCCGGTGTCTGGCGAGATCATAAAGGCTCTGTTTGGCGATAGCATCATGGATCTGCGCTATTACTGGCTGCGCGAGGTGGAGCTGGACGGCATCCCGCTGATTGTGTCGCGCACCGGCTGGTCAAGCGAATTGGGCTATGAGCTTTATCTGCGTGATGGCAGCCGGGGTGATGAGCTGTGGGAAAAAATCATGGCCGCTGGCCAGCCTTTTGGTCTTCAGCCTGGCCATACCTCAACTATTCGCCGGATTGAAGGCGGCATGCTGTCCTATCATGCCGATGCCGATATTCATACCAACCCCTTTGAGCTGGGTATGGATCGTCTGGTGGATCTCGACATGGAAGCCGACTTTATCGGCAAGGCGGCGCTCAAGCGCATCCAGCAGGAAGGGATTCGCCGCAAGCAGGTTGGCCTGTGCATCGATGGTATCGACCCCTTGAGCGGGCCGAATGGCAATTTCTGGCCGATTAACTGTCAGGGTAAGACCGTTGGCAAGGTCACCTCGGCAGTACATTCTCCCAGGCTGGCGCGCAATATTGCTCTGGCAATGGTGGATATTGACGTCGCTGACATTGGCACCCAGGTAGAAGTGCTGATCGGTGGCGAACCGGTTCAGGCTGTTGTGGCTGAAAAGCCGTTTTATGACCCTAAAAAGCAATTGGCCGCCGCCTGAATTCATCCACTGGAAAGGATCACTGTATGTCAGCACTCTCTATCGAGCTTGAATGGACGCGTAATACCGCTGAACTGAAACCGGGTGCCTACGCCAATGCGCACCGGATTGACTATAACAGTGACACTGCGGTTATGGTGGATGCCGCCCCGGACTGGGGCGGTAACCCTAACCACACCAACCCGGAACAGGCGCTGGCAGCGGCGCTTTCCAGCTGCCATATGATGACGTTCCTGGCACTGGCGGCAAAGGCAGGCTGGCCGGTTGCCAGCTACCATGATCAGGCAACCGCCGAGCTTGGCAAGAACACCAAAGGGCAGATGTCGGTCACGCGTATCGATCTGCATCCGCAAGTGCGTTTTGACGAGGGTTTTGAGGTAGATGCTGCAGAACTGGACAAGATGCAGCAGCGCGCGCATCGTTATTGCTTTATTGCCAATACCCTGGCCGACGATGTTGCCATCGGTATCCAGTCAAGTTAAGGACAGCCGCGCCTATGAACAATCATTCCAATAATAATGAAAGCCATGCCGCTTATACTGATGAGCATGGCAGTAATCCCTACAATCAGGGGCTTGATCGCAACCCGGCCAACTTTCAGCCGCTGACGCCGCTGCAGTTTCTGGAACGCGCTGCCAGCGTCTTCCCTGAGCATATTGCAATCGTGCATGGTCGCCTGCGCCGTAACTATGCAGATTTCTATGCCCGCTCCCGCCAACTGGCATCAGCGCTTACCGAGCGCTATGCCATTGGCCGCGGCGATACGGTCAGCGTAGTGCTGGCCAACACGCCGGAAATGCTGGAATGCCATTACGGTGTGCCGATGTGCGGTGGCGTATTGCACTCGATCAATACGCGCCTGGATGCGGCGACGATTGCCTTTCAGCTTGATCATGCCATGTCAAAAGTGGTGATTGCCGATCGCGCTTTCATGGCGCTGGTAAAAGAGGCGCTGGTGTTGGCCTCTGTCAGGCCTGTACTGATTGAGGTCAATGACCCCGAAGACGATTCGCCCCTTTCCTCTGCTGAGCTGCCGGGCGATATCCCCGACTATGAAGACGTGATCGCCACCGGCAGCCCGGACTTTGCCTGGCTGATGCCGGAAGACGAATGGGACGCCATTTCCATCAATTACACCTCGGGCACTACCGGCAACCCCAAGGGTGTGGTTTCCCATCATCGCGGTGCCTATCTGCTGGCTCAGGGCAATGCGCTGACCACGTCGATGCAGAAGCATGCCGTCTACCTGTGGACGCTGCCGATGTTTCACTGCAACGGCTGGTGCTTCCCGTGGACACTTTCGGCGATTGTCGGTACCCATGTGTGCCTGCGTCAGGTGCGCGCCGAGCCCATCTGGGCAGCGCTGGCCGATGAAGGCGTCACGCATCTGTGCGGTGCGCCGATAGTGATGTCGCTGCTGATTGATACCCCTGAGGCCGAACGGCCTCAGTTGGACCGCCAGGTGCAGTTCTTTACTGCCGCCGCCCCGCCGCCCGAGCGGGTACTGGCAAGCATGAACACTCTGGGGTTTGACGTTACCCACCTCTACGGCCTGACAGAAACCTATGGCCCTGCGGTGGTGAATGACTGGCATCTTGACTGGTCAGACTGCTCCCAGGAGGAGCAGGCGCGGCTCAAGGCCCGCCAGGGGGTTCGCTACCTGCCGTTGGAACAGCTGGAGGTGCTTGACCCGGTCAGCGGTGAACCGGTTCCCCATGACGGTGAAACCCTGGGCGAGGTGATGTTTCGCGGCAACGTGGTGATGAAAGGCTACTTCCGCAACCCGGAAGCCACGGCTGAGGCGTTTGCCAACGGCTGGTTCCATTCCGGTGACCTGGCGGTAGTGCACCCGGACGGCTATCTGCAGCTCAAGGATCGCACCAAGGATGTGATCATTTCCGGCGGCGAAAACATCTCGTCCATCGAGATTGAGGAAGTGCTCTATCGTCATCCCGCCGTCAGCGTGGCAGCTGTAGTCGCCATGCCCCATGAAAAGTGGGGGGAGACGCCTTGCGCCTTTATTGAGCTTACCCCCAACAGCGAGGCAGATGAAGACACCTTACGGCAGTGGTGCCGCGACCACCTGGCGCCTTACAAGGTACCGCGTGAATTTGTGTTCGCCCCCATTCCGCGTACCTCCACCGGCAAGATCCGCAAGGTCGCCCTGAGAGATCAGGTGCGCGAAACTGTAAGGCATTGACTCGTATGCCCGTATTCCTGTCTGCCTGAAATGCATTACCATGGTGTTTTTACACTGGCTAATACAGGAAGGCAGAATGAAAAAATGGTTAGCACTGGCGGGCGTGGTGGTGATTACCAGCGGTTGTCAGAATATGGATGCGATGGGGCCCTTGATGGATGCCGGCTCGCAAATGGGCGGTACTTCAAACCAGCGTGAGGCGTCCCCTCTGGCCAGTGGTATCAAGCAGGCGCTGGCGCTGAGTTCAGAGCGGGCCAGCGCCAATCTTTCCAGGCCTGGGGCCTTCGATATACCGCTTCCTGGCCCTGGGCAGCAGATTGCTGATACTTTGCGTCAATTTGGTATGGGGCAGTATGTTGACCCTGTGCAGGATGCCATGAACCGCGGAGCCGAGCAGGCCGTGGCAGAAGCCGCACCGGTGTTCAAAAATGCGGTGCAGGAAATGAGTGTGGATGATGCCATGGGCATTATTCGCGGTGGCGATACCGCTGCTACACGGTATTTCCGTGCTAATACGGAAGATGCCCTGCGTTCACGCTTTGCACCTATTGTGCAAAGCAATCTTGAGCAGACGGGCTTTTATGATCAGTACCAGTCGATGCTGGAGGTCTACGACCAGCTACCCATGACCAATCTGCCGGAGATGAACCTGGAGAGCTATGTCGTTGATAACAGTATGGAAGCTTTATTCAGTGAAATTGGCAGACAGGAAAGCTTGATTCGTCAGGACCCAGCAGGGCAGGGAAGTGCTCTGATTGGTCAGGCGTTCGGGTTGCTGGGTAGTCAGTCCGAATAGATCGCATAGAGGTCAGCTATTTCGCTGGAGGTTGTCGGGGCTTTGTTCAAGCCTCGCCAGCCAGCAGTTTCACCATGGCGTCATGGCCTTCCAGGGCCGCCCAGTGCAGGGCGTTCTGACCATCCTGATCGGCCAGCAAGGGGTCGGCGCCGTGCTCAAGCAAGGCATTGGCCAGGCCAAGGTTGTTTTGCTTGGCGGCCCATATCAGCGCTGTCCAGCCCAGATCGTCCTGATGATTGGGATTGGCACCTTCTTTCAACAGGAAGCCCGCGATGGCTGGCTGCTCGCTGACAACCGCAATCATCAAGGGCGTGTATTGGCTGTCATCCTGATGCTCCAGGCTGGCACCTGCCTGATAAAGCGCTTTTACCATGGCCATATTGCCCAGCGAGGCGGCTTTCATCAGCGGTGAAAACCCACAGTTATCGGCCATATCAAGAGCGGCACCGCGTTTTATCAAACCTTCAACGTCATTCTGCTGCTGGTTTTCCACGGCCAGAAAAAGTGCCGTGCGGCCGTAGTGGTCGCGCTGGTTGATATCGTGGGTGGCCAGTTGATAAAGGCCTATAAGCATGGCGCCAACCAGTAAGGTTGACGCCATACCGCTGAGCATGGGGAAGCGCATGAATAGCGCCTTGAATGCTGACAAGACTTTCTCCGCCGCTGAAGGGGATGACAGGCTGCTTATGCGTCCTGACCTCTGACCAGATAGCTCAACGGATGAAGTAGCAGGAATGCCACAACAAAGGCGCCAATAATGCTACCAATGGCGGCTACCCAATCAAACACAGTGCTGATGTAGGTGAACTCTGAATTGGTTAGCCAGGGCGCCCAGAAAAAGGCCGAAAGCCCAATCAGGGCAGCGACGCCGGTCGCCAGCAGGCAACGGTACTGAGTGATCTGATAGCCGCGCATATAGGCAAGCAGATGAACAGCCAAAAGAATCACCACGCCTGCTACAATCAGCCAGGCGAAGGGCTCAAGGGCATACATCAGGACGGTAAGAATACTCGATATTGACATTATGGCCTCCTGTTATGCCTGGCCTTCAAGCACGGCGTAGTAAGCGGGTTGCAGCATGTAGTCTTTCATTACCCAGACGGCCCAGGATTCTTCCTTGGGGTCGATAAAGGGGAAAGACGGCATAAAGGCAAAGTTGTCGTCGTAGCCAAATTCCACCAGCATGGCCTTGCCGATACCGGTAATCATCGGGCAGGAGGTGTAGCCATCGTGGCGCGCCGTCAGGCTTTTGCCCTGAATCGCTGCAAGCAGGTTGGCTTCCACCACCGGGGCCTGAGCCTTGACGCTGGCGGCGGTCTTGTTGATCGGTGCGCCGATAACATCACCAATGCCGAAAACTTCCGGGTAACGCTTGTGCTGCATGGTGTGGATATCCACATCCAGCCATTCCCCCTGATGCGGGCCATCCTGAGCAATCAGGTCGCTTTGTTTGACGAAGTCAGGCGCGCTCATGGGGGGCACAACGTGGATAAAGTCGTAATCAGCAATGATGGTGGGCTTGCCTTGTGCATTGTCTTCGCCTGCACGCAGGTCGTCGGGTACAACCAGGCTGCCTGGCTCGCCTTCAAAGGTAAACTCTGCCTGTTTGGCCTGTGGGTCAATGGCCGAAAGGCGGTAATGATGGCGGCGGTTGACGCCCTGCTCATCAAAGCGCTGCTTGACGAAGTCGTTGACCCAGGGCTGTGAGAAAAGGCCCCCTGTCGCTGACATGAAGTCGACATCAAACGCATCCCGACGACCACTTTCTTCCAGGTGAGTCAGCGTAGTGAAGGTCATTTTCAGCGGTGCGCCCGCACATTTCACGGCGGTCGGTGAAGCGGTAAAAATGCCCTTGCCTTCACCGCTGTCGATCCAGCCCTTGATAGCCTGACGGGTGCGGGCAGCTCCTTCGATACTGGCATAGACGCTGCCGATACCGTGCTGGCCTACCAGGTCGGCTGACATGCCGTCAATCAGGTTGTAGTTAAGCTGCAGACCGGTCGCGACCACCAGGTAATCATATTCCAGGCTTTCACCATTGGCCAGATCAACACGGCGGTTTTCTGCATCAATACCGGCGGCATACTGGCGTACCCAGTTGATACCCTGTGGTACGAAGTCTGAATTGGGGCGCATGGTTTTTTCCGCATTCCATACGCCGGAGGCAACAAGCGTCCAGCCGGGCTGGTAGTGATGGGTATCGCGCGGTTCAATCAGGGTAATGGTGCCACCACGCAGGCGGGTAGCGAGGCGGTTGGCCATGGCCATGCCTGACGCACCACCACCAACAACTACGATTCTTGCCTGAGTATCGATGGTATTGGCCTGCAGTGCGCTGGTGTAGAGCAAACCACTGGCACTAAGGCCAGCGCCAGCCTTGAGCAGCTGGCGACGGCTGAGAGTGAAAGGGGACTTTTTCATAACGAGCTCCGAGATGTGTGCCTCGATGAAATTTAGTTATATTGTTATAATTAATATAGCCTTAATCCTGCCAGATTGTCATCGTCATTTAGTCCAATGGGCCGCTATCCGGCATTTGGCAGGCTCTGGCCTTATGATTAACTACTTTTCAAATAAGATTAGCAGTAACTAATGATAAGGCATCGGGTGGCATAAATTAAAAGTAATCAAAATAGAGTGTTGATGATGCGGGTAAGTAAACAGGCACGCTTGAGCGGATACTTGTTTATGGTAAGTGCCCGACATGGGTGTCGGGCAATCATTAAGCATGCCTGGTGCTATTTTCGATATTCGGACGTTACGATCAGAATTCGAAGACCGGGATGGCGGGGTCGCGCATCATTTCGGCCATCGGGCCGGGCGCGGCAACACCAACCCCTTCAAGCAGGTCATCTTCAGCATAATCGGTATTGGGCAGATAGATGGCGCACACATCCACTGAAACGCCTTCGCCCATCATCATTTTAAGCAGGCCTTCCGGGGCGAGCTTTTCCATGGGGTTGCCGGGCGGCGTGTTGATGGGCGCTTCGCTGGCGTAACCATCAACGGCCAGATCACCTGCCGCATCGCACAGCAGGATATGCAGGTCAGTGCCCTGCTGGCGCATGGCGTTACCCAGAATCATGGCCATGCTCTGGGTTTCAATCGCATCACTGGTGACAATCATCAGAGCCTGATCATCTGTCTCAGCGTGGTCACCATGGTTTTCGGCCAGGGCGTGAGTAGAAAGGGCAGCAGTGGCTGCCAGCGTGGCGGTTGCAATCATTGTCAGGCGCATAATGTCTCCAATAGCTCAGGTAGTGTTTTACAAACAATCCAACTAACAGGGTGCAGCAGATTACAGCGGATGAGGGCGTTTATTCGTCTGCGTGCCAGGCAACATCAGGGTCAACCGAATAGCTCCAGGGCAGGTCAGAGTTGCGCCAACCATTACGGGCACGTACACCGGCGGAGTCGCCTTCGGCCAGCTTGCCGCCTTCAAAGCCATCGCTGACCGAATAAACCTGTGAAAATCCCATCTCGGTAATCACATCAGCGGCAGGTGCACTACGTGTGGCGCCCGAGCGGCACATGACAATAATGGGCGTGTCTTCCTCAGCGCCATGTTCTTCAAGTGCGCTGCGTATCTGGGTTTCGAAATCGGTGTTACGGCTGATGGGCCAGGTCTGGGCATCAGCGTCAAACCGGGTACGGTCAGCCAGTACCCAAGGCACATGGATATCCGTAGGCTCGGCAAAGCCGGTGAACTTGATCTCAATCGGATCGCGCACATCAATCAAGAGCGCGTCGTCATCCTGCTGGATCATGTCGTAGGCTTCTGCGGCGGTGACATAGAGACCCAACTGGGTTTCACGGTAGGCAGAAGCGTCTTCTTCAGCCTGAGCGTTGGTACTCACCGCCATGGCAGAAACCAGCGCCAGTGGAATGGCAAAGCGGAAAATGGAATGTTGCGTTGTTTGACGACTATTTTTCATAGCTAATCCTTATAAGTAAATAACTATAACTTCAGGATAGCTGAGAATGATGTCTAACAAATGTGGTTTTTTGCCGCATGGACGAAGGTCTTACAGTCCGGCTCAGCGCTGTGAATGGAAGTCTTTAATGAATAGCATGCTGAAACGCGTACATGGCAAAAAATGCCAGCACAACGGTGGTCGCGACTGAGCTGGAAGAGGCATTTTCAAGGGCATCAGGCAGAATCTCCGAGAACACCATCCACATCATGGCGCCCGCCGCAATGCCCAATCCTATGGGCAGGAAGGGGGCAAACCAGGTGACAAACAGGAAAGCCGGAATGGCCATCAAGGGCTGTGGCAGGCTGGTAAAAATACTCCAGCCGGCGGCTTTCAGCACGGACATGCCGCGGGGAATCAGGATCAGGCTGATCGCCAGCCCTTCAGGGATATTATGGATGGCAATGGCGGCACTGATAAACATGCCCAAGGACTCACCGCCGCCGTAAGAAACACCGACGCCAACCCCTTCAGCAAAGGAGTGCATGGTCATGATGCCCAGAATCAGCAAGGCTTTGCGCGCATTGGCACCGCTGAGTTCACTCACATCGGGTGAACCACGCCGCTGAATACTCCAGTCCGAAACGATCACCAGTGCAAGGCCTATCGCCATGCCGACAAGGGTTAACCAGGGGCCATCGCGGCTGCCTTCGCTGACCAGGCTATGGCTGGCGGCCAGCATCAGGCCGGCGGCAAGGGCATTGAACAGGCTCAGCCAGCGGGCACTGAAGGTTTTTACAAACAGAAAGGGCAATGCCCCAAGGCCGGTCGCCAGGGCGGTAATCAGGGCGGCAATAAACACAACCCATAAGGTGACATCGACTGACATAGAAGCCCTCCTGTTGGCCTGTTGGCTACTGACATCCTAACGCAGCGTCCATTGCTGATAATCCTGTCTGCCGCGCTTGTTTACAGGGTGATAGTCAACCGCCGGTGGTTTCATTGCTGTTTAGTGGACGCCTGTTCGAGTAAAGCGCGCCGCTCTTCGAGGTCGTGCCCGGCTTCACGCGCTGCGGCCAGCAGGGCTGGAATATCACAGCTGACGCCCTGGCTTTTCGAATGCGCCCAAAGGTGAACGGCACGCTTGCCACTCCGGCAGAAGGCCAGAATGGGCGTTGGTAAGTCATCAAGCGCCTTGCCGAAAGCAGCGATATCAGCTTCGCTGTAGTCACCCGGCGTCACCGGGATGCAGCGCCATTCAATGCCCAGTGCCTTTGCCCTGGCACTCAGAGCAGCATCATCCGGATGATCGTCAGCTTCACCGGGGCGGCGATTGCAGATCACTGATTTGAAGCCGCGTTGGGCCACTTCATCCAGGTCATCAGGGGTAATGGCTTCGCTGATAGCAAAGCCGGGTTCGAGTTCGTGAATATTCAAGGGCATCTCCTTAGCATCAAACGCCATCGCAGTTTCTGCGATGGCGTTATTGAGTATAGCGCAGTGCTGCTGCGTTATTCCCAGGCGGCGCCTTCCAGGGCGTCGAGAGGAATTTTCAGATAGCGCTTACCGTTGGCTTCCGGTTCGGGCAGGCGCCCACCCCGGGTGTTGACCTGCAGGGCATGCAGAATCAGCTTGGGCATCGGCAGTTCGCTGTCGCGCTGGTTGCGCAGGTCAATAAAGCCTTCTTCAGTGATATTGGCCAGGTGAGGGTTAACTGCTTTCTGCTCTTTTACCGTGCTTTCCCACTGGGGCTCACGGCCATCAGGCATGTAATCATGGCCGGTAAACAGGCGGGTATCGTCCGGCAGGGCGAGAATGGCCTGAATGGAATCCCATAGCGTCTTGGCGCTGCCGCCGGGGAAGTCTGCCCGAGCGGTGCCAAAATCCGGCTGGAAAATCGTGTCGTGGATAAAGGCCGCATCGCCAATCACGTAGGTGATTGAAGCCAGCGTATGGCCAGGAGAGAACATGACGCGTGCGTCCATGTCACCCAGCCTGAAGGTATCGCCTTCGCTGAACAGGTGGTCCCACTGGCGGCCATCGGCTGGGAAGTCCGGCCAGTGATAGATACCTTTCCAGAGCTCCTGAACATCTTTGACATAGCTGCCGATGGCGGTGGGTGCTCCGGTTTTTTCCTTCAGGTAGTGGGCAGCGGAAAAGTGATCGGCGTGAGGGTGGGTATCAAGAATCCACTCGACTTCAAACCCCTGTTCTGCCACATACGCCAGCAGTTCGTCAGCGTGATGGGTCGCGGTAGCGCCTGATTTTTCATCGTAATCAAGCACAGGGTCAATGATGGCGCATTTTTTCGTTGTCGGGTCGCTGACGATGTACTGGACGCTGAAGGTACGTGGCTCAAAAAAGCCCGCAACGTCCGGGGTGTGGGCGCCGGTGCTTTGAGAGAGAGAAAACCTTTGCATTTCGGCCTCCTGAAATGTCTGCGCAGGAACCACAAGGGTGGCATGGCCACCCCAGGGAGTAGGATATATCAATAAGTGATGAGTTTATGCACTTATCTACCCATGTATATGCTGATGATAGAGTGCTTTTGCAAGGCTAAGACGTGTTTGCGCCCCATCTACTGACGTTTAAAGCGTTTTCTTGCAGAAATACCAGTCAGTGTATTCGTAGCCTTCCTTCTGGCCTTCGCTCTGGCGGGCATCAGCAGCTTCTGCGGTGCCAGGCGGTGGGACGATAACCGGCTCACCCGGCAGCCAGTTTTCCGGCGTGGCAACGCCATGCTCATCGCTGGTCTGCAGCGACTGTACCAGGCGTACGATTTCATCCACCGAGCGGCCATTGGTCATCGGGTAGTAGAGCATGGCACGCAGAATGCCCTCAGGGTCGATCACGAAGGTAGCACGTACGGCAGCGGTATCGCTGGCACCCGGCTGAATCATGCCGTAGGCATGGGCGACCTTCATGTCCAGATCAGCAATGATCGGGAAGGGAATTTCGACGCCAAAGTTATCCTTGATACTGCGCGTCCAGGCGATATGCGCGTGAATGCTGTCAATCGACAGGCCCAGCAGCTCAGTATTAAGTGCTTCAAACTGGTCGGCGCGGGTCGCAAAACCAGAGAATTCCGTGGTGCACACCGGGGTGAAGTCAGCCGGGTGAGCAAACAGCACCAGCCAACGGCCTTTATAGTCGCTCAGCGACTTTTGGCCGTGAGTGGTCTTGGCGTTGAAATCCGGCGCCGGACGGTTCAATTGCGGCATGACGGGCTGCTTTTCTAACTGCGCTTCCATAATGGTTTCCTGTTTCTTCAAGTGGATGAATGGCGTTCATTCAGCGCGTTCAAGGCGCCTTTGCTATATATGTTATAATCTTAGCTCATTTTATTATATAAGCAAGTGGAGCAAATTTATCAATGAGATAGGCGCAGGTTATGGAAGCCTTGTAGCCAAAAAAAAGGCGCCACTAGGGGCGCCTGAAGTCCGGCCACCTGGCCAGAGGAGAAAATATCGATTGCGTATTAATGGTAGCCTTCGCCCACCTTGACCTTGCCGCGGAAGACCCAGTAGGACCAGGCGGTGTAAGCCAGCACAATGGGGATGACAAACAGCACGCCAATCAACAGGAACAGCTGTGACTCCGGTGCTGATGAGGCATCCCAGATGGTGTAGTCGGGCGGGACAATCACCGGCCACTTACTGGCAATCAGGCCCAGATAAGTGAAGATGAACAGGCCCAGCGCCATGACAAAGGGCAAGCCTTCGTCCTGACGCTTGACGGCCCGAAAGAGCACGCCTGCACACACCAGGGCAAGGATCGGGAAGACCCAGATCAGGTGTATCTGACTGAGCCAGCGCTCGCGCACATCAAGGCTGACCAGCGGCGTCCACAGGCTGACAATAGCAAACACGGCCAGTACTGCGAGCAGCAGTTTGGGGGCGATACTGTAGGCCCACTGCTGAACGTGCCCTTCCGACTTCAGGATCAGCCAGGTGGCACCCAGCAGCGCATAGCCTGCCATAAGGCCAAGCCCTGTCAGTACAGTAAAGGGCGTCAGCCAGTCCAGCGCGCCGCCGACGTAGACAAAGTCTTCGACCGCGAAGCCCTGGATGTAGGCACCGACCACCGCTCCCTGTGCGAAGGTGGCAATGGCCGAGCCCCAACAGAATGCGCGGTTCCACCAGTGGCGGTTTTTCTTTGACTTGAAGCGGAACTCAAAGGAAATACCGCGAAAGATAAGCCCGGCCAGCATCAGGAAAACCCCGATGTAAAGTGCCGGCAGAAAAACCGAATAGACCAGCGGGAAGGCGCCGAGCAGCCCGGCGCCCCCGAGTACCAGCCAGGTTTCATTGCCATCCCAGACGGGGGCGACAGAGTTCATCATCACATCCCGGGACTCTTCATCCGGGGCAAAGGGGTAGAGAATCCCCAACCCCAGGTCAAAGCCGTCCATGATGACGTACATGATGATGCCGAAGCCGATGATACCGGCCCAGATAATAGCCAGGTCAAAGGTAATCATGCTTTTGCTCCTTCAATGCCATTGTCCGTGTCATCATCAAAAGGCGTGTGGGCGGCTGAGAACGGGCGTTTGGCGCGCTCGACTTCACCCTGGACTTCTGCAGGCTCTTCCAGCATGCCGTTACGCACCACCCGGCTCAGATAGTAGGCACCAACCAGGAAGACCACGCTGTAGACGCCGACATAGCCGATCAGGGTGAACAGGGCCATACCGCCGGTCAGCGAGGGCGTTAAGCCCTGGGCATGGGACATGACGCCGTAGACCAGCCAGGGCGCGCGGCCTGCCTCGGTCACGATCCAGCCTGCCAGCACGGCAACAAAGGGCGAGGCAATCATGCCGACCAGCACTTTATGAAAGAGCGGGCTTTCAAAGACGCGGCCTTTGCGACGCAGGAAGAGCCCCGCGAGTGCCACCCCTATCATCAGAAAGCCCAGGCCCACCATGATGCGGAACGACCAGAATACGATTGCCACCGGGGGCTGCTCGTCTTCGGGTACCGCACTGATGCCAGGGACTTCGCCCTCAGCACTATGGGTCAAAATGATACTGGCCATGCTGGGAATGCCGATCTCGAACAGGTTGCGCTGGTTTTCCTGATCAGGAATGGCAAACAGCAACAGGGGTACATTACCGCTGGTTTCCCAGTTACCTTCCATGGCCGCGACCTTGGTCGGCTGGTGCTCCAGAGTGTTAAGACCATGGAAATCGCCGACTACTGCCTGGGCAGGCGTCAGGATCAGCAGCAGCCACAGGCACATGGACAGCGCTTTCTTGTTGGCTTCAACGTCACGCTTGCGTAACAGGAACCAGGCGCTGACGCCTGCCACCACAAAGCCGCCGGTCAGGAAGGAAGCCAGCCCCATGTGAGCGAAGCGGTACCAGAACGACGGGTTGAAGATCGCTTCTGTCCAGGAAACGATATGGAAACGGCCGTCGATCATTTCAAAGCCTGCGGGTGTCTGCATCCAGCTGTTGGCCGACAGAATCCAGAACGATGAAATAAAGGTACCGATGGCCACCATGATGGCCGCAAACAGGTGGACACCTTCCGGCACCTTGTTACGCCCAAACAGCAGCACCCCGAGGAAGGCGGCTTCCAGGAAGAAGGCCGTCACCACTTCATAGCTGAGTACCGGACCCAGGAAGTTGGCGGTGGCATACGAGAAATTGCTCCAGTTCGTACCGAACTGGAACGACATCACGATGCCCGATACCACGCCCATACCGAAGACCACGGCAAACACCTTGGTCCAGAACAGTGCCAGGCGGTCCCAGGCGGGGTTTTCCGTCTTGTAGAACAGGCCGTGAAGCACGGCAATATAGGATGCCAGGCCGATGGTGAACACCGGGAAGATGGCGTGGAAAGACACCACAAAGGCGAACTGCAGCCTGGATAACAATAGCGGATCTAGGTCCATGTTGACCTCCAGCTTGTTTCAGGAAAAACCGATGCAAATATTCTTTTTAAGAATAAGTTTATTGCATAATGCGTATTTTAAAGTAAACCAAGACACCTATCAGCTTTTAAAGTGCGTTTTGGCACGGCGTATTGTCGCAGTGCTCCTGTACATATGGCACCGAATCCGTCAGTGCGATGCAAGCGCCAGCTGTCGGCTAACACCGGGAAGATAGCGTTCACCCTGCCGGGATGAAGGGCGCTGACGCTGATGCACCAGATAGATAACGCTGCGCTGTTGCAGCCAGGTGTCCAGCCTGGCGGCCAACCGCTGTGCCGTTGCGCTGTCGACGCCGGCAAAGGGCTCATCCAGTAGCACCAGATCCGGATCGCGCAGGTAAAGGCGCGCCAGTGCCACGCGGCGCGCCTGTCCGCCGGAAAGCTGACGTCCCCCTTCACCGACCCGGGTGCGCAGACCCTTAGGCAGGCTTTTGGCCCAGTCGGCAAGGTCGACGTTTTCCAGTGCCTGCCAGAGCAAGTCATCATCGGCTTCAGGGTAGGCCACGCGCAGGTTGGCAGCCAGGCTGTCGTCAAACAGCTCACTGTGCTGGGTGAGTACAGCTACCCGCTGGCGCAGCTCATGTTCAGGCCAGTCGGCAAGGTGGATGCCGCCCAGCATGATGTGCCCCTGAGAAGGCGCCAGCTGGCGGCTGATCAGCGCCGCCAGGGTGGATTTGCCTGACCCCGAATTGCCGGTAATCGCCAGGCGCTCACCGGGTGCTAGAGCGAATGACAGCGTATCAAGCGCGGGCTGCAAGGCGCCTGGATAGACAACGCTGACCGCGTCGAGCGAAAGCGTTTTAGCCTCCTGCGGTGGCGCCGTAGTGCCTGCTGAATACGTCACTCGCTTGGCGTCTAGCTGATTCAGCCGAGCCGCTGCCCCCTTGGTTGCTCCCAGCCAGGTGAAGGCCGCCGGCAGCGCACCGAGGGCTTCATTCATGGCCAGCACTGCCATGGGCAGCATAACCATGATGGCCCCGCTGATACTGCCTGCCTGCCAGGCCAGGGCCGCCAGCCACAGGGTCATCAGGGTCGCAGCACTGACCAGCCAGGCCTGAAGGGCATTACCCAGGGCGGCAAAATGGCCCAGTTGGCGCTGATCCTGCTGCAGTTGCTGTTCGATAGCGTCCAGCTTGCGGCGATGATCATCAAGACCTGAGTAGGCCTCCAGTTCCGCCAGCCCCTGGAGCTGCTCGATCGTCCGGCTGCGCAGCGCTTCCAGCTGGTGAACATGCCGCTCGCTGGCAGCCATA
>JBNJGW010000003.1:0-16580 GCA_051748005.1 Pseudomonadota bacterium
TTCTTACAGCTCAACACCCATGTGCTGCAGTGTTCCCATGGTCAGCTGTCCATAGGGAAGGCCGTTATCCTGCTGATACTGAATGACAGCATTGCGCGTCCTGTCACCATAAACGCCATCAATCCACACAGGGTCATAGCCTTTCTGTTCAAGGGCAACCTGCAGGCGACGCACGACATCTTCTGTTGTGTTGGTTTCACACAGGATTTCACGCCATTCCAGATCGGCATCGGTGACCAGGCGCTGCTTGGTTACCTCAGCATACTCTGCCGGGATTGTGGTTTTCTGCTCCTGCGGCTTGCGCACTTCACGCACTACCTCAAAGGTTTCATAAACCGCCGGAACGGTGACTGTTTCAGTGCGTGCAGGCTGATCAACGACACGGCGAGTCACCGTCTTGTACTCAGCAGGCACATCCACTTCCACTGTCCTTTCAGGGCTGACAAGCTCCTGACGGGTCACTGTCTTGTATTCTGCCGGCACTTCGACCAGACACATGATCTCGCCCGTCGCTTCATCGATACGCTCAATGGCACCTCGACCCTTTTCCCAGGTGGTATAAGCCGGGCTGACCATGATCTCTTCAGTAACCGTCCTGTACTCGGCAGGAATGGTCTTGAGCTCAGTACTTGCTTCTGAAACCAGCACTTCTTCGGTCACTGTCTTGTAGGTGGCCGGAATAACCTTCAGCTCTTCATAGGCTTCCTGAACCAACACCTCTTCTGTCACTGTTTCATACTGAGCCGGAACAACCGTTACCCGCTCACTTTCTTCAGCAACCAATACGGTTTCAGTTTCGTTTTCGTACACGGCGGGAACGACAACGCGTGCATAGCAGTGGTTTGGCTTGGCATTCGGTGGTAGGAGACCTGACTGGGATGATTCATTTAACAGCTTTTCAAGTCGATTATTCTCAGCAGTCAGTTGAGCCTGACGGTTCATCAGCTCTTGGAATTCCTCTGTCTCGGCCACGTTTGGTTGACTGGTCGCACAGCCAGATAAAATGACAGCCGCCGTAATTGGAGCCAAGAGATAGCGAAATTTCATGTTAAATTCCCTTAAATTACTTAATTATGATGTTATTAAATAATACAAGGTACTTGGAAAATTAAAAGCACAACGCTTGGCTATTCAATAAAGTTCACGATTACCTTGGGCAGACCGTGAAACTGTTTCCTATTTGTGACTTTGTTGTTATCAGTACTTTATGTGCTGACTCACCCGAGCAGCAGATTGCGTTCAATCGGTATAAACTGGCTCGCGGCATCAATGAGGGAGGCCGCGGTGAGCTGGGCCACGCCGTAGACCTCGACACGCTTGCCGTGCACCTCACGGATTTTCTGCGCGAGCAGGTCAAAATCGCCATCGCCGGAGACCAATACCACGACATCCGCTTTCGCCGCAAACTCAATAGCATCCAACGTGATGCCCACGTCCCAGTCGCCCTTGGCGGAACCATCCATGCGTTGAATGAAGGGTTTTAGCCTGACCTCAAAGCCAATCGAACGGAGGATATTCTGGAACTCGCGCTGCTTGGCATCGCCCTTGTCGATGGCATAGCAGCGGGCGGCCAACACTTCCCGGTTTGCCGTCACCTTCGCCCAGAACCGGCGATAATTGAAGTGTTTGCCGTAGGCTTCGCGCACGGTGTAATAGACGTTCTGGGTATCCACGAAAATGGCGACGCTCGTCATGTCAGATAAGCCTGGACTGGGAGTGAAACGCCAGCCTCGCAAGACTGGCGTGGGTAAGCGCACATGTTACCGCGCAAGCGATTAGGAATACTTCTTACACTGAAGGCATGCCGCATGATTGGCATGGCCGGGGCGAATGATGATGCGTTCAACGCGATTAACAAACATGAGTCGCCTTTTGAGTAACACCTACTGTAAATATATCAGGAAAAAGGTGCGTATCAATATCAAAACACAACGCACGACAACTCAATCAGGCCGTCCTGACGGACGGCGCGCTATCCATCCACGCCCAATGCGTAGCTTGGACGTGGAATTTCGCGCATGACGTTAAAAAATATCGGCCGCTATACGGGGTGGCAATGGGGCAAGAAGCAACGAAATACCTATCTGAAGAATTTTGAAAATCGGTTTCATTGGCTCGCAGAAAATCCCCTACTGGGCAAACATCGCCCGGATATCTGTGAGGGGTATTACAGCTATCCTCAGGGCAATCACGTTATTTTTTATTTAATCGGCCAGGAATCTATTGAAATTATTGGCATTCCTCACAAAGAAATGGATATCGTCTCTTATATGCTGTCTGAATGAGCCAAAATAACTTAAACAGTGTCTATAAAAATCATTCCCCAACGAAATAATCGGTATCCAGCCGTTTGATCACGTAGTGCTCCACGGGCGACACGCCCACGTCATGGTCAATCATCAATCTTGCCAATCGTCGGCCATCAATCAAAATAATGCGATTTTCGATCATATCAGCATATTCTCGTGCTTCGCGTGTAAAATGGGAGGTAGTAATAAATACGCCTTTCTTGGCACGACGACCTTGAAGCGCTCCGGCAAATTTTTGTATTTCAGGCCTACCTACCACGTTTTCCCAGCGTTTTGCCTGCAGATAAATCACATCCAGCCCCAGTGGATCTTCATCAATAATGCCGTCAATTCCGCCATCGCCGCTTTGGCCTACTGACCTTGCTGCATCTGAACGTTCACCGCCATAACCCATGGCCACGAGTACATCGACAACCACTTGTTCAAAAAACGACGGTGATACCTGTTTCATCTGATCAAGAAGGTCCATTTCAAGGTTGTCACGAATTGCCGTCCAGGCACTACCAAGCACTTCTTCAGGTGTTTGTCCTTCATCTTGATCGTCTGGCTTTATCAAACTGGATGATTGAGAATCGCAACCATCAAAGGTAGTTGTTTCGGGCAGGTTGCTTTTATTACGAAATTCTCTGTAATTTTCAAACTGCATAAGGTAATTCAAGGTCACTCTTTCTGGCGCCTGTTTGAGCGCCACCCTGCCCTTTTCAGTAATGGCGTATACGCCCCGCCGCCTTGGTTCAAGCATCCCAGCTTTTTTAAGATGTGTGACCGCCCAGGCAACCCTGTTATGAAACAGCCTGACTCTTCCACTTGGCAGCAGCTGGTCTCTTTCTTCTTCAGTAAGATTAAATAAATCAGCCAACGCCGGATGCGTCTCTTTCATCGCGCGTTCGTCTGCAGCCCCTGCAAATTCCAACACAGGGCGCATCAGCGTTTGAAAATCCGGAATGGCCATTTAGCTACCTCCTTGTTATTGATTCCAAACAGTAAGGGCTCATCATTGATGAGCCCTTTTAGATTAACGCAAAGCGTTTGGTTTATTCCCACTCAATCGTCGCAGGCGGCTTGCTGCTGACATCGTAGGTGACCCGCGATACGCCTTCCAACTCATTGATGATGCGGTTGGAAACTTTCTCCAGCAGCTCATAGGGCAGGTGCGCCCAGCGGGCGGTCATGAAGTCGATGGTTTCTACCGCGCGTAGCGCGATGACCCATTCGTAGCGGCGGCCGTCGCCGACGACGCCAACCGATTTCACCGGCAGGAAGACGGCAAACGCCTGGCTGGTTTTTTCGTACCAGCCGGAGGCGCGCAGTTCTTCGATGAAGATGGCGTCGGCTTCGCGCAGAATGTCGGCGTACTCCTTCTGCACTTCACCCAGGATACGTACGCCCAGGCCCGGCCCCGGGAAGGGGTGGCGGTAAACCATGTCATACGGCAGGCCGAGTTCGAGGCCGAGTTTGCGCACTTCGTCTTTAAACAGTTCGCGCAGCGGCTCAACCAGCTTGAGCTTCATGGTTTCCGGCAGGCCACCTACGTTGTGGTGGGATTTGATCACATGGGCTTTGCCGGTTTTAGAGGCGGCGGATTCGATCACGTCCGGATAGATGGTGCCCTGGGCGAGGAAATCGACGCCTTCAATCTTGCTGGCTTCTTCATCAAACACATCAATAAAGGTGTTGCCGATGATCTTGCGCTTCACTTCCGGGTCGTTCTCGCCCTTCAGCTTGCCGAGGAAAAGGTCTTCGGCATCGACACGGATGACCTTGACGCCCATATGCTTGGCAAAGGTTTCCATGACCTGGTCGCCTTCCTGCTTGCGCAGCAGGCCGTTGTCCACAAACACACAGGTCAGCTGGGTGCCAATCGCCTTGTGCAACAGCGCCGCTACTACAGAGGAATCGACGCCGCCGGAGAGACCCAGCAGTACGTGGCGGTCGCCCACCTGTTCGCGTACGCGCTGCACCTGATCTTCAATGATCTGTGCCGGCGTCCAGCGTTTTTCAGCACCGCAGATATCCAGCACAAAGTGCTCAAGAATGCGCTGGCCTTGCAGGGTGTGGGTCACTTCCGGGTGGAACTGTACCCCGTAGAACTGCTTGTCTTCCCAGGCCATGGCGGCAATTGGGCAGCTCGGCGTGGAAGCAGTCACGGTGAAGGTATCCGGCACCTCGGCGACCTTGTCACCGTGGCTCATCCACACATCCAGCAGCGCTTTGCCGGTGCTGGCATCGACGTGGTCTTTAATGGCTTTGAACAGGGCGTTTTCGGCGTCGATCTGAATCTGGGCGTAACCAAATTCACGCTGGTTGGAACCGGCGACCTTTCCGCCCAACTGCTCGGCCATGGTCTGCATGCCATAGCAGATACCCAATACCGGCAGGCCCATGGTAAACACACATTCAGGCGCACGCGGAGAATCCAGCTCGGTCACGGATTCCGGCCCACCGGCCAGGATGATGCCGTTGGGATTGTAGTCGCGGATCTCTTCTTCAGTGATATCAAAGGCGCGGATTTCAGAGAATACACCGATTTCGCGCACCCGGCGGGCAATCAGCTGGGTGTACTGGGAGCCGAAGTCGAGAATCAGGATCTTATGGGCGTGAATGTCACTCATGGCGGGGTCTCGGTTACGCGGTATGGGGCCGCTGGTAAAGCCAAAAAGCAAACGGCGAGGAGAGCCTCGCCGCTGTGATGTAGCGCTTAGGAATTAACTGGCGCGATAGTTGGGCGCTTCCTTGGTGATCTGCACGTCGTGGACGTGGGATTCGTTAAAGCCGGCACCGGTAATCTTGACGAACTCAGGCTTGGTGCGCATTTCATCAATCGTGCGGCACCCGGTATAGCCCATGGACGCGCGCAGGCCACCCATCATCTGGTGGACAATCGCACCCATCATGCCTTTATAGGGAACACGGCCTTCAACACCTTCCGGCACCAGCTTCTCGGCACCTTCGGTTTTATCCTGGAAGTAGCGATCGGCACTGCCCTGATTCTGGGACATGGCACCCATGGAGCCCATACCGCGATAGGCCTTGTAGGTACGGCCCTGGTAAAGCTCGATTTCACCCGGTGCCTCCTCGGTACCAGCCAGCAGACCACCGGCCATGACGGCACTGGCGCCTGCGGCAATCGCCTTGGACAGGTCACCTGAGTAGCGGATGCCGCCATCGGCAATCAGCGGAATATCGTATTTTTCCAGCGCTGCGGCGACGTTGGATACCGCCGTGATCTGAGGCATACCGACACCTGCCACCACTCGGGTGGTGCAGATGGAGCCGGGGCCAATGCCGACCTTTACCGCGTCCGCACCGGCTTCAGCCAGGGCGATGGCGGCGGCGCCAGTGGCGATGTTACCGCCAATCACCTGCACCTGGGGGAAATGCTCTTTCACCCAGCGAACCCGGTCAATCACGCCTTTGGAATGGCCGTGTGCGGTATCCACGATGATCACATCGACACCGGCTTCGGCAAGCGCGGCTACACGGTCAGGCGTTTCCGGGCCGGTGCCGACAGCGGCGCCCACCAGCAGGCGGCCATCGTTGTCCTTGGCGGCCATCGGGTAGGTGCGAGCCTTTTCGATATCCTGGAAGGTCACCAGGCCGCGCAGATGAAAGGCATCATCCACAATCAGCATTTTCTCGATGCGGTGCTCGCGCATCTTGGCCTTGCTGATTTCGATGCCAGTGCCTTCCGGCACGGTGACCAGGCGTTCACGCGGGGTCATGATATCCGCCACGCTGTCGCCGTGATTCGGCTGGAAACGCATGTCACGCTCGGTCACAATACCGACCAGGGTTTCGCCTTCCACCACCGGGAAGCCCGAGAAGCCGTATTCACGGGCCATGGCCAGCAGGTCTTCAAGCTTGGCCTTGGGGCTGACGGTGACCGGATCGTTAACGATCACGCTTTCGTATTTCTTGACCTTGCGGACTTCAGCGGCCTGCTGAGACAGGGTCATGTTCTTGTGGATGATGCCAATGCCGCCTTCCTGAGCCATGGCAATCGCCAGACGCGCTTCGGTCACCGTATCCATGGCAGCGGAAAGCAGGGGGATATTCAGCGAAAGATTGCGGGTCAGGCGGGTTTTGAGGCTGACATCCTTGGGCAGGATATCGGAGAAGCCAGGAACGAGAAGTACGTCGTCAAACGTAAGTGCTTCTTGGGCCATACGTAGCATAGTGGCAACACCCAATTTGAAGTGGGAAGATGGGGCTGAAAAGTTAATCCCCCATTATAACGCCTATGCGACCAAGGCAGCAATGCACTCTGCATTTCGCATGTCAACTTATCGATGTAGCCCAGTGTCCAAAAGGCAGAGCGACGCACACCCACTGCACATTGACATGCCAATGTTTTATGCTCTGATTATCGGGCATCACAGCTCAACATCTGAAAGAGAGAACCAATGGATAGGCAAGCTACACTTCAACTACTGCGTCAAAGCAAGCTGAAGTTAAAAGAGCGCTATGGTGTGGACCGTCTTGCCCTGTTTGGGTCGACTGCCAGAGGCACGGCTACAACCAGCAGCGACATCGACGTGTTGGTGAGCTTTGACGGCCCTGCAACGTCCAAGCGCTACTTTGGTGTGCAATTCTATCTGGAAGATTTACTTGGCTGTCCTGTAGACCTTGTGACAGAAAAGGCGCTACGCAAAGAGCTAAAACCCTACATAGATAAGGATATTGTCAATGTCTGAGCCGCTTATGCGCGAATGGCGCTTCCGCACCTGATGCTTGAAGATCAGCCGCAAGATGCCCTCACCGTCAGCCAGCTGAATCAGCGGGCGCGTCGATCCCTTGAGCAGGGGATTGGCGAGGTGTGGGTGGAAGGTGAGCTTTCCAATGTCTCCCGGCCTGCGTCGGGGCATCTTTACTTTACCCTGAAAGATGACGCTGCCCAGGTGCGCTGCGCGCTGTTCCGCCAGCGGGCACGCTTTGTCTCGGCGCCGATGCGCGACGGTGATCAGGTTCGGCTGCGCGGGCGGGTTTCCCTGTTTGAGCCACGCGGTGACTACCAGCTGCTGGTGGAAGCTGTGCAGGCCACCGGGCTGGGCGAGCTGCTGGCGGCCTTTGAGCGCCTGAAAACCCAGCTCAGCGCTGAAGGCGTGTTTGCCAATGCTCGCCCTCTGCCGTTTCCGCCGCGCCGCCTGCTGATCGTCACCTCCCCCAGCGGCGCGGCGGTTCGCGATGTGCTGGCGGTGCTCAACGCCCGCTGGCCGCTGATTGAGGTGAGCGTGATTCCCGTACCGGTGCAGGGCAGCGAGGCTGCCCCGGCATTGATTTCAGCGCTGGGCATGCTCAACCGCCAGAACAGGCTCGATCCGCTCAGGGATGCGGTGCTGATCACCCGAGGCGGCGGCAGCCTGGAAGATCTGTGGGCATTCAATAACGAGCATCTGGCCCGGGCGATTTTTCATTCGCGCTTACCGGTGATGTCAGCCGTTGGCCATGAAGTGGATGTCACCCTGGCGGATTTCGCCGCCGATTGCCGGGCGCCCACGCCGTCTGCGGCAGCGGAACAGCTGGTGCCCGACCAGCGAGAGCTCAAACGCCAGCTGGTTGACCAGCAGCAGCGCCTGCAGCGCGCCATCACCGCCCGGTTTGAACGCGACAGCCAGCGCCTCGACACCCTGCGCGCTCGATTACGTCATCCCGGCGAACGGCTGGCCCAGCAGCGCCAGCATATCAAGACATTGCACCAGCGCCTTGAGCGGGCCATGCAGCAACGCCTGTTCCAGACGCGTGAACGCCTTGAACTGTGGCAAAAACGCCTGGCAGTCGAGGATCTGCAACGCCGCCACCTGAACGAACAACAGCATCTGGAACGCCTCAACCGACGTCTGCAGAACGCCATGGCCCTGCAGCTGGAAAGGCGCCAGACAAAGCTTTCCAGCGCTGCCCGTGAGCTGAATGCAGTCAGCCCGCTGGCGGTACTCGGGCGCGGTTATGCCATTGCCCAGGATGAGCACGGCCAGATTGTGCGCAGCGCCGCCGATACCTCACCCGGCCAGAAGCTCAAACTGCGGCTGGGTGAAGGCAGGCTCAGCGTTGAGGTCAAACGGCGCTTTACTCAGGACAAATAGCAGTTAGCCGCCGAGGGTGAAGGCCAGCTTTCCCGCATGGGCAGACGCTGCGTTGGGGCGATCATAAACTTGCCAGGCAACCCCATCCGCTTCAATGCGCATCACCGCCGTAGCCAGGGTGTTTTCCTGATCCGGGTCGTCGGCGGCAAGGCGCAGGATGGGCAGACCATCACCCTGTTGATCGTGAAGAATCGCCAGAGGCGCCCGCTCACCGGCTGCCAGTAACTGCTCACCACGCTGCTGGCGGTCACGGGAGGATGCCGTAATCGACTGGGCGGCGACTCCCTGGGGCTGAAAAAGCGCATGATTGGCATGTACCGCAGGCGCACTCAAGGCCCGCTGCGCCAGGGCACCTGCCCCGAACTCGACGCTGATCACCTCAGGTCGGCCACGCTCGGCCAGCGAAAAATGAAAACCGCCACATTCGGGGTGCTGCTCCAGCAGGGCGATCACCTCCGCAATACTGCTTTCATACAGAGCAGCGCGACCCAGCACCATACGCGGCATATTGGGGATGACGCCATGCAGGCGCAGGTTGTTGACCGCCTGTACCCAACCCTGGCGGGTGATGGCCAGCGTGTGGCCAGGGATCGAGCCTGGATAGCAGAAGGCCATAAACCCATTGGCCTGTTCAGGGTTCACTTCGGCCATAAAGCAGTGCCCGCTGAAAAACGGCAGGCCATCTTCGTTATGCGCCACTAGCGGGTTATCGCCAGGGATCACCAATGTGGTACAGCCATCCGGCACATGGGGCAGCAGGTCGCCACGGCAGTTCCAGGCAACTACCGCATCAAGAGGCAGTGAAAGCCCTTCTGCCAGACCTTCCAGTTCCTCCCACACCGCTGGGAAATAATGCTGAGTGTTAGCGGCCATGGTGGCCACGGCCTCACAATGATACGGCGCGGTCACTTCCGCCCAGATGTCACTGGGCAACAGATGGCGGTGTACCGCATCACGCCCAGCTCGGCCCAAGGCCAGGCCGATGTCATAAGGGCATCCACTAATGCGCTGCCAGCCTAGCGATGAAACGTGATCAGACATGGCGCCAATACCCTCGCTGCAGTCGAGTGAGTGATTGAATATGAGCGGTCAAGCAAGCGTCTTGATCAGCACCTTGGATTTACGCGCGTGATTGTAGGTTTCGCGCTTGAGTAACGGCAGATCATCAATACTGGCTGACGCAAAGCCGCGCTCCACAAACCAGTGGGCAGTATGGGTGGTGAGCACAAAGATGGCGCCCACGCCGAGGCGATGCGCACGCTGCTCAATGGCTTCCACCAGCCGCTCACCGCGCTCGCCGCCCCGGTAGCTGGTATGCACGGCCACACAGGCAAGCTCCGCAATGTCGGCTTGCGGAAACACATGAAGGGCCGCACAGCCGATGACCATGCCGTCACGCTCGATCACCAGGTAGTCATCAATTTCATGCTCCAGGCGCTCACGGGAGCGCGCCACCAGCATGCCACGGCGTTCAAGCGGTTCCAGCAGCTCAAGTAGCCCGGCAATGTCATTCAGGGTGGCAGGGCGTAGCTGTTCGTAGCGATGCTGGGTGATCATGGTGCCGACGCCGTCGCGGGTAAACAGCTCCCCCAAGAGCGCATCATGGTTGCGCCAGCACAGCAGGTGAGTGCGCGCCACGCCTTCTCTGGCTGCCGCGCAGGCGGCCTGCAGATGGCGCGCCAGCTCGCTGCCCTGCTCAGCCGCTGCCAGGCGCGGTTCGGCCTCGTCCGGGCTTAGCTGGCGCAGCAAGGCACCCTGCTCATTGGCCAGCCCGTCAGATTCCCCTAGCAGAATCAGCTTGTCGGCTTTCAGCGCCACCGCCGCATGATGGGCAACCTCGGCGGCATCCAGATCAAACACCTCCCCCGTGCTGGAAAAACCCAGCGGCGGCAGCAGTACCAGAGAGCCCTTTTCAAGCAGCCCTTCAATGGCCCCGGCGCGTACGCGGCGCACCTCGCCGCTGTGGTCAAAATCCACCCCTTCCCGCACGCCTAGCGGCTTGGCGGTCACCAGATTGCCGGAAATCACACTCAGATCTACCCCATGCAAGGGCGTACTCGGCAACCCCAGAGAAAGACGCGCTTCCAGCCACAGGCGTTGATGGGACGCCACCTGCTCTACCTGCGCCATCACAGCGCTGTCAGCCACCCAGCGCCCTGCCACCAGACGCGGCGCCACCCCGGCTTTCTGCAGGGCCGCCTGCACCTGAGGACGGATACCAAACACCACCACCAGACGAACGCCGAGCGAATGCAGCAGCGCCAGATCCTGAATTAGCTGTTCGCCGCGCTGCGACGCAATCGCTTCACCTTCAATCAGGATGACGAAGGTTCGCCCGCGGTGGGCATTGATGTACGGCGATGCATTGCGAAACCAGTCAACAAAGGGGAAGCGTGTATCCAAGGGCCGCTCTCCGGCAGCAGGTGAAAGAAAATATCAGCGTTTACTTTACCAGAGCTGGAAAAACAGCGGCACCTCCCCGGCATGATCAAATGCCGAAAAGATGCCGCTGGGGCTTTCAGAGGGTTAAACGGGACAGCGTGAAACCCGACAGGGTGCCACTAGCCGAACATGCCCTTGAACATAAAGAAGAACAGAATAGCCAGGCCCGCGCCTGCTGGCAGGGTGATCAACCATGACATGGCGATGGTACCGATCACCCTGAGGTTCAGGGCGGTCATACCGCGGGCCAGGCCTACCCCGAGCACCGCCCCTACCAGGGTATGGGTGGTGGAAATAGGTAACCCGGTGCCTGAGGCCAGCACTACAGTAGTAGCCGCTGCGAGGGTGGCCGCAAAGCCACGGCTTGGGGTCAGCTCGGTAATACCGGTCCCCACTGTGGCAATTACCTTATGGCCATAGGTCACCAGGCCGACCACAATACCGCCGCCGCCCAGTACCAGCACCCACCAGGGCACCAGGGCAGCGCCGCCCACTTCACCACCGCTTTGCACCACGCTGATAACCGCTGCCAGCGGCCCAACCGCGTTGGCCACATCGTTGGAACCGTGGGCAAATGCCATGGCGCAGGCGGTGAAAATCATCAGCACGGCAAAGGCCCGCTCCACGTTGGCATAGCCAAAATGGTCTTCGCTGGTTTTGACGTAGACCACCCGACGTTCCATCACAAAGCCAATGCCCATCAGCACCAGGCCCAGAATCACTGAAAGCAGCAGGCTTTGGGCAAAACTCAGCGTCAGCCCCACATGCTTGAGCCCTTTGGTCATGGTGACCATGGCGACGACAAAGCCGACCAGGAACACATAGGCGGGCAGGTATCGCTTGGCGGCTGCCAGCGGGTTCTGCGCTTCAAACACCAGGTGATGAATCGACTTGAACAGCACAAACCCGACGGTACCTGCCAGCAAGGGCGAGACTACCCAGCTGGCGGCAATAGTGCCCACCGCATTCCAGTCAACCGTGGCAGCGCCCAGGCCTGCCACGGCAAAGCCGACAATGGCACCGACAATCGAGTGGGTGGTCGAGACCGGCCAGCCTTTCATGGAAGCAATCAGCAGCCAGGTGCCCGCTGCCAGTAGCGCCGACAGCATGCCGTACACCAGCAGCTGAGGGTCATCCTGCAAAAGCTCGGGGTCGATAATCCCCTTACGGATGGTATTGGTGACCTCACCGCCTGCCAGCCAGGCGCCCAGGAATTCAAAGACGACCGCTATCAGGATGGCCTGCTTGATGGTAATCGCCCGGGAACCCACGGAAGTTCCCATGGCATTGGCAACATCATTAGCCCCGACCCCCCAGGCCATAAAGAAGCCAAACAGGCAGGCCAGAATGATGAATATATCGCCGTATTGCGCAATGATCTGCATATAACCTCCTAACGCGCCGTCAGAATCTGTAAGCGGCTACCAACACGCTCGGCGCGGTCGGATAGCTCACCCACTCCGTCGATGATCTGGTAGAGAAAGATCACATCGATGGGTGGCAACTCGCTTTCCAGCTCAAACAGCTGGCGGCGAATGGCGATCTGCTGGCTATCGGCCTGATTTTCGAGGGTATGCAGCTCGCGGATCATGTTCTGCATGACATCTGACACATTGCGCCCGAAGCCGGATTCCAGCAGCTCCTTGAGCTCTTCAAGGGCCTGACGGGCCTGGGCCACACAGGCCACACTGGTGCGCATATAGACACGCATTGGTTCAGCCAGCGGTTCAGGCACGCGCATCCTGCGCCCCAGCATGATGCCGCTGATATCACGCACCTTGTTGGCAATCTTGTCCTGCACGCTGATCAGATCGAGCAGATCGGAGCGTGAAACAGGCAGGAACATGGTGTTGGGAAGGTTAAGGCGCAACTCTGTCTTGAGCACATCGGCATCATGCTCCAGGCGAGTGATGTTCTCGCGCAGTCTGGCCGCGCCTTCCCAGTCGCCTTTCAAGGTCTCTTCAAAGAAGGGAAGCAGTTGCTCTGAGCACTCGTGGGTTTTGACGATATGCGCCAGCAGCGGTTGGAATGGCGATCGGCCAAACATTGCAGAAAAAGGGTTGGAGGTAACCATAAAGCCTTTTAGCCTGTTCTCGGTGAGCCGGAAAACTGAATTCATCGAACAAGCGCCGCAGTATAAAGTTTGGCCGCCGCTTCGTCACAAAAAGTTCACACTGTCATGTAAATTTAATCTTAAATTCATCTTGAAAGGTGGCATTTTCATGCAGCATCAAAAACAGGAAGATTCTTCGCCTCAGGAAGTTGAGCTGAAGCTGGCCCTTCCTGAAGCATCCATTCCGCTGGTCAAACGCCATCCACTGTTGGCCAGCCACGACGCTCAGCAGCACACGCTGGTTAACACCTATTACGATACGCCCGACGGCCTGCTCGCCGGGCAACGCATGGCCTTGCGCCTGCGCCATTACGATGGCCAGATTCTACAAACCGTCAAAACGGCGGGGCTGGGCGGCGGCGGCCTATCCACCCGAGGGGAGTGGGAATGGCCCCTGAAACAGCCAGCGCTGGATATCGAAGGATTAAAGAGCCTGCCGCCCTTTGCCGATATTGACTCGGCACGACTGGCCGAGCTGGCGCCTCAGCTGGAAACCAATTTCCTGCGCACCCGCTGGGAGATTGAGCATTCAGACAGCCAGATTGAAGTCGTGCTGGATGAAGGTGAAATTGTCAGCGGCCAGCACACCACCCCCATCCGGGAAATCGAGCTGGAGCTGAAAAGCGGCCATGCAGACGCCTTATGGGAGCTGGCCACCCTGATCGCCAGAACAGCGCCTCTGCGTCCTTCTGACAGCAGCAAGGCCGCGCGCGGCAAGTGGTTGGCCGAGCAGCACTGGCCGCTGCCAGATGCCCGCGCGCCAAGCGCCCTGCTACACCGCGCAACCCTGGCACTGGATGCCTGGCACGACAGCCAGTGGATGGCTCATCTGGACGCGGCACAGGATAGCTTGCAACAGCTAGCCGCACATCCGGCGCTGGATGCTCGTTTACGTGAACTCGCCAAGCAGCTGGCATTTGGCCTGGATTCACATGGCCAACCTGACACCCACTATGGCCCGGCAGCCCTCGCGCTTGCCCGTCGCCTTGGCGAGCCGGGTGCTTTAAGCTAGAGCCTGTTGACCGCACGCTCACACCAAGGACACTGCCATGCATTTCAGCCCTGCAGCAGAAGGCCTGCGTACCCGCATCTTTCACGTTATTTTCGAGTCCGATACGCCGGGTGCCAAAGCCTTCGATATCGCCCTGATTCTTGCCATTCTAATCAGCGTGGCGGCCCTGTTACTGGATAGCGTCGATGCTTACCATCAGCGCTTCGGCACCCTGTTTGCCTACATTGAGTGGGGTTTCACGCTACTGTTTACCATTGAGCTAGCCCTGCGTATCTACTGCCTGGAGAAGCCCTGGCTTTACATTAAAAGCTTTTACGGACTGGTCGATCTGATCGCCATCGTGCCTGCCTGGCTGGTACTCATTGTCCCCGGCGCTCAAGGTCTGGTGCTGATCCGCGTGCTGCGTGCCCTGCGGATTTTCCGTATCCTGCGGCTGATGGAATTTGTCGGCGAAGGACGCCTGCTGATTGACGCCCTGAAGAGAAGCTCGCGTCAGATTTTTCTGTTCTTTTTCAGCATTCTGATGGTGGTCACCCTGTTCGCCGCCCTGATGTATGCCATTGAATCCCCGGAAGCCGGCTTTACCAGTATTCCCATGTCGATCTACTGGGCGATTGTCAGCATGACGACGGTTGGCTATGGCGATATTGTGCCCATGACATCCGTGGGCAAGGCAATCACGGTCATCCTGATGCTGATTGGCTATTCGATAATCGCCGTACCCACCGGGGTATTTTCAGCCCAGGTTATCCGCTCGATTCGTGAAGAACGCTATTCTGAGGAAGCCTGCCCAGGCTGCGGCCACGACCGCCACGAAAAAAACGCCTACTATTGCCTGCGCTGCGGTACCTGGCTGGATGAAAACACCCAGGATCCACGTGAAAAGCAAAAGCATTCCAGCCCGGACGACTCATTTGAGTGACCGGGCTGGACAAAAACTCCCATTCGCCTGAACCAGACTCAGTCTTCAAAGGGCGCGGTATCTCCTCGGCCCTCACGAAGAATCTTGGGTGGTAATTCGCGCAGGTCAATCACGCTGGTGGGGTCGAGATGGCAGGCCCCGCCATCGATAATGGCATCCAGATGGGCACCAAAACGCGCGCGGATTTCGTCGGCATCGGTCATGGGCAGATCTTCGCCGACCGGAATCAGGGTAACGCTCATCAAGGGTTCGCCCAGCGCGGCAAGCAAGGCATGAGTAATACGGTGATCCGGCACCCGCACCCCGATTGAGCGGCGCTTGGGGTGCAACAGTAGCCTGGGCACCTCAGAAGTGGCATCAAGAATAAAGGTGTAAGCGCCGGGCGTATGCGCTTTCAGCAGACGGAAGACATCGTTGTCGACCTTGGCATAGGTGCCGATTTCGGAAAGATCCGAACACACCAGAGTAAAGTTGTGCTTGTCATCCAGTGAACGCAGCCACTTGATCTTCTCGATGGCCTTCTTTTCCCCCAGATGGCAGCCCAGCGCATAGCCGGAATCCGTGGGGTAGGCGACAACACCGCCTTTATTGATAATCTCGATGGCCTGATCGATCAGGCGTTTCTGCGGATTTTCTGGATGAATCTGAAAAAATTGGCTCACCGTCATTCTCCTTTGATGCCAGGGTCAGTTGATACGTTGAAATGTTCGGCAAGTAGCGGATGCTGCCATATGGGTGGCGCTGCTGTACGCGGTACCAGGCTCATACTGCCGGGGGCAGCGTGACCACCGGGAAAATGAAAATCGCTCCCCAGCGAAGCGTATAGCCCGCGTTCAACCAGTTGGCGCGCCAGATCACGGGTGGCATCAGGGTTCTGCTGGCCATTGACCAGTTCGACCGCCTGGCCGCCCGCTTCTGCAAACGCATCCATCAACAGCCCCCGCTTACGCCGCGTTAACCTGTAGCGCAATGGATGGGCAATCACCGCAACTCCCCCCGATGCTACTATCCACTCGGTGGCGTGTGAAACCTCAGGCCACTGAGCTTTGACATCCCCTTTCTTACCGCTACCCAGATAGCGTTTGAAAGCATCAGCCCAATCCCGGGCCATACCGGCCGCCACCAGCGCACGGGCAAAGTCCGGGCGCCCGAGCGGTCTTTCGCTCCCGGCCTGTTCACGGGCTTTGAACAGGGCGTCGGGTAAGCCAAGCTTTTCCAGCTGCCTGGCAATAATCTCGGCACGTTCTATGCGCGCCTGGCGCTGGAGAACCAGGCCCTCTGCCAGGGCACCTTGCGCCCCCTGGGGCATTAACGCCACCACATGAATACCGACGCCGCTCCAGCGTGTGGATAATTCACAGCCAGGCAAGACGCTGATAGCCAGTCGTTCAGCAGCCTGCTGGGCTTCAGCGACCCCTGCCATGGTGTCATGATCTGTCAGCGCCATGTGCTGCAGGCCGCGCTGAGCGCAAAGGCTGACCACTTCGCTGGGCGGCAAGGCGCCGTCGGAGGCGGTAGAATGCATGTGTAGATCAAGTGGATAACGCCGGTCCGCATCAAGTGTTTCAGGAAGTTCGGTTCCAGGCATGACGGCGTAAGTCGAGTTTGTCAAAATAGCGCACTCTGGCAAGGCAAAAGTCAGGTTATAGTGCGGTCTTGGATTGATACGGTCAATTGCACACCCTTATTATCCACATACCTT
>JBNJGW010000003.1:16680-87951 GCA_051748005.1 Pseudomonadota bacterium
TTATCCACATACCTTTGTTATCCACACACGCTTGTTATTGAGGATTTATTCATGCTGTATGCGATTATCAGTGAAGACGTTGCCAACAGTCTGGAACGCCGCCTGGCGGCACGCCCCGACCACCTGGCAAGGCTTGAAACCCTGCGCGATGAAGGGCGCCTGGTGCTTGCCGGGCCGCATCCAGCCATTGATGCCGACAACCCCGGCGAGGCCGGTTTCAGCGGCAGCCTGGTGATTGCCGAATTCGATAGCCTGGACGCAGCGCAGGCCTGGGCCGATGCAGACCCTTACGTGATTGCTGGCGTCTATGCCCATGTCAGCGTCAAGCCATTCAAGAAAGTATTGCCTTGACTCAAAAGTGAAATAATGGGCGCCGTTCAGTTCTTCACAAAGCCTGTGGAAAACTCTGTGAAAACCCGGCGGACGCTTTGCGCTAGGCGAGAGATAACGGCTCGCTTAGCAAATTGATCATTTTTTAACCAGCTTTCACGACTCATTCTATCACCACGGGATATCTGCGTGACTCAACGCCCCACCCTGCCACCCTTGGCGGCTCTCACGGCACCTTCACTCAGCTGGAACGCGGCTTCGCCCTATTCCGAAGCGTTCGGGGATGTCTACTTTTCCAAAGAGAATGGCCGCGCCGAAACGGAACACGTTTTTATCCACGCCAACCGCTTGCCTGAACGTTTCTCACACTGGCTTGAAACACGCCCTTTCGTGATTGGAGAAACCGGGTTTGGCACCGGGCTCAACATGCTGTGTGCCTGGGCATGCTTTGAATGCCATGCGCCCAAGCAGGCACGCCTGCATCTGCTATCCACCGAGAAGTACCCGCTAATCCGCGCTGAGTTGGCACAAGCACTCGAGGCCTGGCCGGAACTGGCTAGCCACGCAGCTTCCCTGCTGACTCAATGGCCCGCCGCTGTCAGCGGCATTCACCGCCTGCATCTGACGGACAGGGTGACGCTGGATCTGCATTTTGGCGATACCTGTGAACGCCTGGCTCTGCTTGACGGCCAGGTCGATGCCTGGTTTCTGGATGGTTTTGCACCCTCCAAAAACCCGGACATGTGGCAGCCTGAACTTTTCCACAGCATGGCGGCGCGCTCGCGCCCGGGGGCTACCTTTGCCACTTTCACCTGCGCGGGCATTGTCAAACGCGGACTAAAAGCAGCGGGATTCCATTGGCAAAAGGTACCCGGCTTCGGGCGTAAACGGGAAATGCTTGCCGGCCAGATAGATACCCCACCGCTGGATGGTCGTCGTCAGCAGACCCCCTGGTTCACCCCACCAGCGGCGCAGCCCGCGGCCCATATCGTGGTGATTGGTGCTGGTATTGCCGGGGCCAGTGTGGCCGCCGCCCTAGCTAAGCGCGGCTTGCGCGTCAGCGTGATTGAAAAGCAGGCGATTGGGGCTGGCGGTTCCGGCAATCAGCAGGGGGCGCTATACGTAAAGCTGGCCGCCCAGACCAATGACCAAAGCCGCGTGTATTTCTCAGGGCTGTTATATAGCCGTCGCTGGCTGGAAAACCTCGACCCCGCCCATCAGCTGTGGCACAACAGTGGCGTCATCCAACTGGCGCTCAGCGCAAAAGAGGCACAGCGCCAGCAGCGCTTCCTGGACGCCCATCAACTGCCGGATAGCGTGCTTAAAGCTGAAAACAGCGACTCGCTTGGCGATGTTATCGGCATGGATGCAACCGCTGAAAGCGCACTTTTCTATCCACAGGCAGGCTGGGTCAAACCCAGAAAACTATGTGAACAATTACTTTCTCAGCCGGGTATTATCTATCGACAGGGTGAGGTCATCAGGCTGGAAGAAAGCTCACAAGGCTGGTTGATTCACTTGACCAATGGTGAAACCGTCGAGGCAGAGCAGGTGGTCGTCGCTAACGCCCAACTGGCCAACCACTTTGAACAGACTCGCGAATTACCGCTGCAGGCGGTACGCGGCCAGGTATCGTCGCTTAACTTGCCGGAAAACGTTGAAGGCCCCAGAAGCGTGGTCTGCGCAGGCGGCTATGTGCCCCCGGCAGTGGATGGCGTTTTGACCTTTGGTGCCAGCTTTGTGCCTAACAACACCACCACAGAGGTTCTGGATCAGGATCACTTGGGCAATATTGAGGAGCTGCGCCGGACGCTTCCCGCTCTGGCAACCGCACTTGAGAAGGCCGGTGTGGATCTCACTCCCAAAAACCTTGACGGTCGGGCAGCCGTGCGTGCCGCCAGCCCGGACAAGTCGCCCTACGCTGGCCCTGTCCCCAAAGCTGAAGCATGGCAACAGGACTATGCGCTACTGCGAAAAGATGCAACCCGAATACCAGCACTGGCTGGCCAGCATTACCCTGGCCTGTGGATCAGCGCTGCCCATGGTTCCCGAGGGCTGGCCAGTGCACCGCTGTGCGCTGAGGTGATTGCTTCACGTATCTGCGATGAGCCCATGCCACTGGAAGCACCGCTTGTCGATCATCTTCACCCCGGGCGGCGGATTATCAGTACCTTGATCCGCGCTCAGTAATCGCCTTCTTCTTCATCATCTGCCAGATCACGGCCGAAGCGACGCCACTGCTCCAGGGTCATCACTTCGGTCATTTCCAGCTCAAGATCATGGGCAATAATCAAGTCTCCCTGCTCCAGCTGCTGCTTGAGGTCGACCACCCACCCTTGCATGCCGGACTGGGTATCCGTGGTGTCGTAACCTTGGCGGGTCACGAAGGTTTCCAGCAGGGCTGCCAGCGTCTCACTGGGCAGCATACGCGCGGGCACTTCGATAAATCGGCTCATGATGCCTCCCAGGCTTGCAATCGGTTGAGAAAAGTCGCTTCGTCAAGCACCTCGACGCCGAGCTGCTCGGCTTTAGTCAGCTTGCTACCTGCGGCTGCCCCGGCGACCAGACCCGCGGTTTTTTTCGACACGCTTCCGGATACCTTGGCTCCAAGAGCCTGCAAGCGGGCCTTGCCGTCATCCCGGGTCATGCTCTCCAGCGTCCCGGTCAGCACCCAGGTTTGGCCTTCAAGCGGCTTGGGACCATGCTGCACTTCTGCTTCATCAAAGCTTACGCCAGCATCAAGCAGCGCTGCCAGGGTTTGCTGATTATGTGGCTGCCGAAAAAAAGTATGTATGTGCGCTGCCACAATCGGCCCTACATCATTGACGCTTTCCAGCGTTTCCAGATCCGCCTGCTCAAGGGCGTTCAGCGTACCAAAATATGCCGCCAGGTTGGCTGCTGTGGCCTCACCCACTTCACGAATCCCTAACGCATAGATAAACCGTGCCAGCGTTGTCTGACGGGCGCTATCCAGCGCCTTCACCAGATTGGAGGAAGACTTTTCTCCCATGCGCGGCAGTTTCCGCAGCTCTTCAACCGTTAACTGAAACAGATCGGCCGGGGTTTTGACCCAGTCACGCTCCACCAGCTGTTCAATCAGCTTTTCACCCAGCCCATCAATATCCAGCGCACGCCGACTGGCAAAATGCTTCAGCGCTTCCTTGCGCTGTGCCGGGCAATACAGGCCCCCGGAGCAGCGCGCTACCGCCTCCCCTTCCAGGCGCTCGATATCCGACCCGCACACCGGGCAGTGATCCGGAAATTCAATCGGCCGCGCATCCCCGGGCCGTCTGGCCAGGTCTACCCTGACAACCTGGGGAATCACATCCCCTGCGCGGCGAATCGTCACCGTATCCCCGATGCGCACGTCCAGACGGGCAATTTCATCGGCGTTGTGCAAGGTCGCGTTGGAAACCGTCACACCTGCTACGCTAACCGGCGCCAGACGCGCCACCGGCGTAATAGCGCCGGTACGCCCTACCTGGAACTCGACCTCATTCAGCGTGGTGGTTTCCTCCTGAGCCGGGAACTTGAAAGCCACTGCCCAGCGCGGGGCGCGGGCCACAAACCCAAGCTCTCGCTGCAGGCGCAGATGATTGACCTTGATCACCACGCCATCAATGTCGTAACCCAGTTGGTCACGCTTTTCACCCAGCGCCTGACAGTATTCCACCACGGCCTGGGGCCCCTTCATTACCGCCAGTTCCTTGCTGGTACGCAGACCAAGCTGGGATAGGCGCTGCATCAGGGCGCTATGGGTGTCATCGCCCAGATCAGGTTCAAGGCGGGCGGCCTGATAGGCATGAAAAGCCAGTGGGCGCGTCGCGGTAATGCGCGGGTTCAGTTGGCGTAGACTCCCTGCTGCGGCGTTGCGCGGGTTAGCGAACACCTTGGAGCCGCTTTCCCGTGCAGCCTGATTCAAGGCTTCAAACCCTTCATGGCTGATAATTACCTCCCCCCGTACTTCCAGAAGCGCAGGGGGATTCTCACCGCGCAACACCAGAGGAACTGAACGCAGGGTGCGGAGATTCGAGGTAATACCCTCGCCAGTTCGGCCATCGCCCCGCGTGGCGCCGCTGACCAGCCGCCCCTGCTCATAGACCAGAGACACCGCCGCCCCGTCCAGCTTTGGCTCACAGCTGAATTCCAGGTCATCAGCGGTGCATTCCAGCCGCTCTGCCACACGTTGGGCGAAGGCGCTAATTTCATCCGCATTGAACGCATTATCCAGCGACAGCATGGGGATAGCGTGAACCACTTCTTCAAAACCATCCGCTGGCTTGGCACCCACGCGCTGGGTAGGTGAATCCGCCGTCAGCTGCTTGGGGTGCTGTGCCTCCAACTCCTGTAACCGCCTGAATTTACGGTCGTAATCGGCATCGCTAAGGGTGGGCTCATCAAGCACATAGTAACGGTAATTGGCGTCTTCTATTTCAGAACGCAGCCGTGCTATTTCCTCTGCGACGTCTGGAGTTTGATCTGAACCTGTTTGACGCATATTGAGTGCTTCCTTGAAATTTAGCCTCATTATACAAAACACCCGCTGCCTTGTGAGGTAGCGGGTGTTGAACGGGGAAGGTAAAAACCAACAGCAAAAGTAGCAGAGATTAGTTGGCCTGAACGCGATGCAGATGATGGCGACGCTCAAACTCATGCACACGCTGGCGAGCAAATTCAATTGTCTGTGCCGTCATGACGCTGCGATTTTCATCCTTGAGCTCACCGCCCATATGCCGCACCACCACCATGGCCGTTTCTACCATAGCCTCGAAGGCCGCTGAACTGTCTTCAGCACCGGGTAGCGGCATCAGGAAGGTAATGCCGGGTGTCACAAAAGTATCCATTTCCTGAATAGGGAAGGTCCCCGGTTTAACCACATTAACCATGGAGAACTGCAGTTCACTTTCAGGGTGCTCCGTTTCCAGGCGATGGAAAATACCCATATCACTACTGTAACGCAAGCCGCACATCATCAGCAGCTCAAGCAGTTTGTCACCTTCGAAGCCTTCTTCGTCACGGGACATGACCGAGATAACCACGACTTCTTCAGCATTCTGCAGAGTGTCAGCCGCATGCTTGCCTGAAACATCGTTACGCATAGCCTTGGCCAGGGTAGGATGCGGACGCACCACATCATCGTAGTCGTCGCTTTCATAACCCTCACTGGCATGGCCAAAATCATGATGTCCATTGTCATCATGTGCATAACGCTCACTACCGTAACCCGCAGCAGCAAGGTCTGCATTCAGAGGATCGTCATAACGTTCATCGCCGCTATATTCGGATGAGTGTTCAAAGCCATTATGTCTCTCATCTTGCCCTTGATGCAGTTCCCGCTGTTCGTAAGCTTTGCGTGCCGCCTGCTCGGCTCTTGCTGCGTCAGCGTGAAGCTGTGCTTCACGACGGCGCTCAGCTTCTTCTGCCGCTCGTTGCGCCTTGAGTTTTTCGGCTTCAATTGCACGCTCGGCCTTTTCAGCCTTAAGTTGCTCTTTACGCTCTATCTTGTCGAGTTTCTTCTGCCTGCGTTCCTCAAGGCGCTCCTGCATGCGATGTTTGAAAGAATCCTTGATACCGTGGAAATCTACCAGCTGATAGGAAGTATCTTCTTCATCCGTTCCGTCAGCATAATCACCCACCGTTGAACTGCGCAGCTGACGGCGTTTGGCATCATGCTGAGAGCTCGACTCAGGTTGTCTGGAAGAGCTATTGCTGTTCTGTGGCTCAGGTGATGAGGTTGATGCAGGTTCTCCATCACTGTCAGTAGCCGTCATACGATTGAAGGACTGACCCGTTGGCTCAGCTGCTGATGCCCTGAGCGGCGGCATTTCAGAAGAGTTCTTCTGTTCAGGCTGATAACTCCCCCCCACTTCACTCATCGAATGCGCATTGACCGAGTGAGTGCTTGCTGAATGATCAGTACCTGGCGAATGAGTGCTTTCGTTGGCGCGCTCAGCTGGATCAACTGCTCGCAAGGGAGGCTGCTGTTTCTCAACAATTTTTGCCGATGTCGCCTTATCCCGGCGGAACGCGGAAAGTACCTTTGATGGGCCAGGGTGTTCTTGGCGCTCAAGCTTCGGTTTGCCGGTAAAATTACTGTAGTCTGCTGACTTGATAACTCGGGCACCTCCATTGGGAAGCTCCCAGTTAATCTCGGCCTCACGTTTGGCTTCTTCGGGATCCATGTCACTGTCTCCAGTGTCTGTATAATCATCCTGATCCAGACGAGGTACCCGACGCTGACGCTTGAGACGACGGATGCCATCAATAACTATAAGCGAGACCAGCGCCAGCCCTAAAATGATAAGCCACTCTCTTAATTCCATGTTGTACATTCCATGGGTCGTTTGCCAACGGCGTTGGCAAGCTTTGTTGCTTGAAATTGTAAGGCATCAAATATGGTATTTAGTTGCAGTAATGACGCGAATAAGATACCTATACCCATTGCAGTTATGCATCTAGAATAGCGCTATTATTGAACAAATTGGGTGTTTTTACTATTTTTCACGTTTTTTACACAATAAAAAAAACTGTAACAGAATTAACTATAATGCCGTAAATCCAACTAGTCATACAAAATACAATTATCTGGACGCCCTGTTCAATTAACTTGATATTAAGTTCAGCGCTCTAACGTCACAACCAAAGTTTCAGCTTACTTCGGCTAGCGCAGCCGCCTGTTCAACATCAACAGCGACTAGCCGAGACACGCCTGGTTCCTGCATGGTCACTCCCATCAAGCGTTCTGCAGCTTCCATGGCAATCTTGTTATGCGTAATATATATAAACTGAACTGTTTCAGACATTTCCTTTACCAGTTTAGCATAACGCCCGACATTAGCGTCGTCCAGAGGCGCATCCACTTCATCCAGCATACAGAACGGCGCAGGGTTCAGTTGGAAAATAGCAAAGACCAGCGATAGAGCTGTCAGCGCTTTTTCTCCCCCGGATAGCAGATGAATGGTGCTGTTTTTCTTGCCTGGCGGTCGCGCCATGATCGCCACGCCGGTTTCGAGCAGATCTTCATCTGTCAACGCCAACCAGGCACTGCCGCCTCCGAAGACCCTCGGGAATAACGCTTGAAAACCATGATTGACCCGTTCAAACGTTTCCTTGAAGCGTGTCCGGGTTTCCTGGTCAATACGTCGGATGGCGCGCTCCAGCGTCTCCAGCGCCTCGGTCAGTTCCGCATGCTGGGCTTCAAGATAATCACGTCTTTCCGCCTGTTGATCATATTCCTCTATTGCCGCCAGGTTGATCGCCCCCAGGCGGCGGATCTTGTCTGATGTTGCTTCCAGAGCCTGCTGCCAGGCAGGCTCTTCCGCGTCGGTTGGAAGGCTATCAGTAAGCGCTTGTGCATCGTGACCCAGCTCGGCTAACTGTTCATCCTGACTGGCCGCTTTCAGCCCCAGCGCCTGGGCATCCATACGCCGCTGCTGCAGCTGTTCGCGGCTTTGTTCGAGGCTGCGCTCATGCGCCTGACGGGCCAGCTCATCATTATGCAGCTGTTCGGCCAGAGCGTTTGCTTGCTCACGGGTGGCATTGAGGCGTTCTTCCTGCTCTTCCCGCTCTTCCAGCAGGACTTCAAGCTCTTCTCCGGCCAGTTCATCCGGCTCAATCAGACTTTCCCGGGTTTCTTCCAGCTCGCCAATGCGTACTAGTAGCCGCTCTTCAGTTTCCTGGCTGCGGGATTGCTGGGCGATCAGGCTGTCACGCTCAGTTTTTAAGCGTTCGCGTTCAAGCACCAAGGGCTGCTGACGCGACTTCAGGGGAGCCAGCTGCTGCTCAAGACGTTCACGCTGCTCACGCTGGGCCTGCAATTCGGCATTGGCAAGGTCACGTTGAGTGGTAGCTGCTTCAAGGCTTGTCATCGCCTCGTCCCAGTGCCCACGGCTTTCTTCGAGGGTGAGCGAGAGTTCCGCCTCATCCTCCTGAAGCCGAGTGAGTTCTTCATCCAGCTCCATCACCCGCCCTTCCAGGTGCTCGACCTTTTGGGCCAGGCTTCTTTCCTTGAGCGCTAACTGCTGGCGCTCCTGGGTGTGCAGGCGCTCACTTTCTGCACTGGCATCACGCTGCTGTTCAAGTAACTCCAGTTGTTCAGCAGCATCGTCCAGACGCTGCTGAGCTTGTTCCAGCGCTTCGTTTTGCTCATCAATCCGCTGTACACAGTCTGCCTGGCGCTTGCGGGTAACCAGTAGGGCATCCACGCCTTCCCCTTCTGCCTGTTGGCAAAGCCACTGCGCAGAGCACCAGACCCCGTCACGACTCAACAGGCTGTGCCCGGCGGGCAGATCTGCCAGGGCCTCTGGAATCGCGTCGGTACATCCAACGCAGTGGATCGTCTCTAGCCACTCATGCAGGGCGCCTGCTCCTTTTAACAGGGTTGATAAACGCCCCGGGGGCGATTCCGGATCTGGCATATCAACCAACAGGCACCAGTCAGCAGGAAGCGCCTGCGGCAAGGCAGCCAGTTTTTCTGCTGATACCAGCCGGGCATTAAGCCAAGGTTTGAGCAGCCAAGAGGCAACGCCTTCCCAACCGTCAGCTACCTGAATCTGCTCGCCCAAGCGCGGCGCTTCTGCCAGGCCAAGCGCATTAAGGGTATCGTCTATCGCCGGGTCATGATCCGCCAGGGCGGCATTGATCAGAGCATCCAGAGAGGCGCGCTCACCTTCCAGGCGGCTGAGCGCGGCCTGGGCGTTTTCGCGAGCCATGCTGGCGTTGCTGTGAGCCTGTTTTGCCTCACTGATACGCTGTTGCCAGCTCTCTCGCTGGTGTTCAAACCGTGCCGTTTCCTGTTCGGCAGCGCTTAGTTCCGCCTGGGATGCGGCATGAGCCTGGCGTAGCGCTGCAAGGTCTTCGATATCACCGCGCTGCTGTAGGCGGCGCTGCTGGTCATCCTGCAAACGCTGAATGCGTTGCTCAAGATCACGCACCTGATCCTGACCACGCTCCGCTTGGCGCGATGCCTGGCGCCAGCTTTCATCGGCGTCTGCACAGGCATTTGTTGCCCGCTCCAGGGCCGGCCACAGATCGTTTAAGGTTTCTTCAAGCTCGGCAAGCTGCTCTTCAAGCCCATCACACTCGGGCACCAACATCTCAAAGCGTTCTTCAATGGCGGCTAACCGCTCATTATCCCCACGGCTGACCTGACGCTGCTGCTCCAGATCCCGACGCGCACTTTCAATGTCACTGGCCAGTTGGGCAAGCCGACTGCGGCGGTGGGATTGATCCTGCTCCAGACGGGCAATCCGGGTGGTGGTGTCATAGAACTGTTGCTGATGATGCTCCAGTATCTTCGCCAGTTGATCATGCTGCTCACGGGCCTGCTCCAGGCGATTTTCACACCCGCGTACGCCAAAAACGTCTTTTTCGACGGCTATTTCCAGCTCACGCACCCGGTGCTCCTGCTGTTGCTGCTCAGCACGCAGGGCGCGACCGCGCAGCAGCGCAAGCTCGCCTTTCAGACGGTATTCCTGCTGCTTAAGATCCTGGTAACGGCGCGCGGCTTCTGCCTGACGCTTGAGGCGCTCAAGCTGTTTATCCAGCTCTTCACGGATGTCATCGAGACGGTCGAGGTTTTCCTGGGTTCGACGCATGCGGTTTTCCGTCTCACGACGCCGCTCCTTGTATTTGGAAATTCCGGCCGCTTCTTCCAGGGTCGAGCGTAATTCATCAGGTCGGGCTTCAATCAGACGGGAAATCATTCCCTGACCAATAATCGCGTAGGAGCGCGGCCCCAGGCCGGTACCCATGAACAGATCGGCAATATCCCGGCGGCGGCATTTCTGGCCGTTGAAGAAATAGCTGGACTGGCCATCCCGGGAAACCAGGCGCTTGACGGCAATTTCAGCATATTGGGCGTAGACACCGCCCAGGCTGCCGTCACGATTATCAAATTTAAGCTCAATGGCGGCCTGGCCCACCGGCTTGCGGGCACTTGATCCGTTGAATATCACATCTGCCATGGATTCACCGCGCAAGGTCTTGGCAGATGACTCCCCCATGACCCATCGTACAGCGTCAATAATATTGGATTTTCCGCAGCCGTTTGGCCCCACGATGGCCGTCATATTGCCATCGAAGGGGACATTGACAGGATCGACGAAGGATTTGAATCCTACCAGGCGAATTGACGTCAGGCGCATGAGGCTGGAGACAGCAGTTTATTCAAAGACACTATCAATCAGAACGCTGACAGCTTCACTGTCATCAACTGAGCCAACCGGCACGCTATCAAGGTCGCCAAACAGGTCACCCGGCTGTGGCGTTGCCTGGCCTGAAGGCGAGACCCTCACCATCAGGCGCGCTTCGTCTACCTGATCAAGGCTTGCCTGTGGCGACATGGCGTTGCTGGCATCCAGCACAAAGGTGGCGGGCAGATCAGACACCTGAGCCTGGGCAATGGCTAATGGCGGCATTTCACCAGCCAGGTCCCTTGCAGTGACAAATACCGTCGCCTGGGGCGATACCCGTTCAGTCAGTGCCTCGTCCAGCGAAACTTCAACACGAATCCCGGGGCCTTGGGCTTCATCCAGCGGTTGACCGATGGGCGCTTCATCAGGATCAACCCCCAGACGCCGCTGGGCCACCCGAATACCTTCACGCAATGAGTCGGCGGTATCGGCATCTTCGATATTGGCCATAGCACGGCGCCAGCGGTCGATAGCGGTTTCATATTCACCGGCATCAAAGGCGTGAATTCCCAGCAGTCCCAGTACGGTAGGTTGCCTGGAGTCCTGTTCGAGGGTTTCGTCCACCAGCCCTTGTACTTCCGGTGTCAACTCTCGCCCTTCCATAAAGAAACGCAATTGCGCTAACTGGGCAAGCAGGGGAGCTACACGACCTTCAATGGCGATCAGACGCTCCAAGGCATTGACCGCTTTCTCGGCCTGGCCTGTCTGACGATAGAGTGGGAAAAGCTCGGACCAGACATTGGGATTATCAGGCTGCAATACAGCCTGCTCTTCCAGGCGCTCCAGATACATGGACAGGGAGCCTTCCGGATGATTCTGCACATCACGTTGGGTCTGCAGTAACACCAGATCCCCTTCTGCCCCATTAAACTGATACCAGACAACACTGGTACCCACGACGGCCAGCAGCACTAGAGGAACAACAAAACGACCCGACGTATAGGCCTTAAGGGGGCGACGCTTTACTGTGGTGGTATCTTCAAGCAGGCTGCGCTCCAGCTCAAGACGGTCTTCCGCAAAGCGTTCCTCATCAATATCTCCACGCTCTTTTGCCGCTTCCAGCGACGCCAGGCGCCGCTTATAAATCGCAACATTCTGTTCTGCTGTTGTGTCATTGGCTTCATAATCACGCTGGGCATCGTGCAGGGCGCGCGCCTGACGCAACGGAAGTATCAACAACCAGATAGCCGGTAATAACAAGACAGCAAAGGCAATCCACAGCGACGTCATGAAGATTTCTCACGGTTAATAAGTTCATTCAGGCGAGCCTGCTCTTCAGCACTCAATGCTGCCGCTGACGAATTGCGCCGAGCGCGCACAATCAATAAGACCAGCAGGCCGCCGCCCACGATCAGGGCAACAGGTATTCCCCAGAGCAGATAGGTACGGTTTTCCAGGCGCGGATTATAGAGAATATAGTCACCAAAGCGGGCAACCATATGGTTGGTGATCTCGATATCTGACTGGCCATCCTGCAGCAAGCGGTAGACGCGTTCACGCATGTCAGCCGAGATAGGCGCATCCGAGTCATCAATCGCCTGATTCTCGCAAAGCGGACAGCGCATTGATGCGGTCAGATCTTTATAGCGCTCCTCCATCACCGGATCATCAAATTCTCGCAGCTCTATGCCCGCCGCCATGACGCTGACACTCAGCAATACACCAATCAGCGCTGTTATCCATTTCGTTAACGCCATTTTTCCACCTCCGGAAGCAGGGTGTTACGCACATCCTCCGGCGAAATATAGCCGGTATGGTGATAGCGAATAACGCCCTGCGCATCTACCAGAAAGGTTTCCGGGGCGCCGTAGACGCCCAGATCAAACCCCAGATCGCCTTCAGGGTCAAAGATATTGACCTCAAAGGGGTCACCAAACTCATCGAGGAATTCACGCCCTTTTTCACGGGTATCGCGATAGTTGATACCCACCATACGAATACCCCGGTCGGCCAGATCCAGCAGTTGGGGCATTTCCTGTTTGCAGGCAGGGCACCATTCTCCCCATACGTTGACCAAAGTGATCTCACCGGTCAGCAGGGACTGATCCACCTGGCGATCAGGGTCTTCCAGCGTCGAGGCTTCGAATGCCGGAAAGTCCCGGGTCATCAAGGCAGAATCCCGGTAGGAAGGGTCCTGACCCAGCCCGTAATAAAAGAACATTGCCAGGCCGATAAACCCTATCAGCGGCAAGAATAACAGGACACGACGGTTCATGCGCCCGACTCCCCGGCGGCTTGCGGTTGAGCAGGCGCAGAGGATAGTTTCTGCGGCTTATCCTGACGCACCTTGACCCGACGATAGCGTTTGTCTGCAACAGCCACCAGACCGCCCGCAGCCATTAACAGGCCACCCAGCCACAACCAGCGCACCATAGGTTTGAACTGAATACGCATGGCCCAGCTGCCATCTCCCAGGTCTTCACCCATGGCCACATAGAGGTCACGGAAGAAGCCTGCGCGCAGCGCGACCTGGGTCATCGGCATCCCGGTTGCCAGATAAAGGCGTTTTTCGGGCCGCATGATAAAATTACGTCCGTCACCACGCTGCACATTGATAATCGAGGTATCGGCCAGGAAGTTGGCCCCCCGGCGCTCGGTCAGCTCTGTCATGGTGAAGGTATAGCCGCCCAGTTCCACGCTGGTACCCGGCGACATGCGTACATTGCGCTCGAGGTTGTAGTTGGAAACAACCGCTACGCCGACTATGGTCACCGCGACACCCAGATGCCCAAGCACCATGCCCCAGTAGGGGTAGGAAAGTTTCTTCAGGCCCGCCATAAAGGAACTGGCATGGCGCACCTTGTCGAAAATATCACGCAGTATGGGAATCACGATCCAGAGAGCCACTATCATGCCCAGCGCCACCCAGACGTTCCATTCGGGGCCGTAGAACACCGGAATCAGGGCGCCGATCACCACCGCCGCCAGAGCAGATAACCACAGGCGCTTGTAAATCTCTTTACCTGGCATACGCTTCCAGCGTGATACCGGCCCCATGCCCATGAAGATGCACATGATGACCGTCAACGGCACAAACAGCGCATTGAAATAAGGAGGCCCCACGCTGATCTTGCCCAGGTTCAGGGAATCCAGGATCAAGGGGTAGAGAGTCCCCAGCAAGACGGTGACCGTCATGATGACCAGCAGGAGGTTGTTGATCAGCAGCAGCGAATCCCGGGATAACCAGCTGAACCCTACCTGATGGCTGACGCGCGGCGCGCGCAGGGCAAAGATAAACAGGGAAATAGCCACCGTAATGGCCAGCAGCATAAGAATGAAGAAGCCACGCGAAGGGTCATTGGCGAAGGCGTGAACCGAAGTCAGCACCCCGGAACGCACCAGAAAGGTTCCCATCAGTGACAGCGAGAAGGTGGCAATGGCAAGCAATACCGTCCAGCTTTTGAAAGACCCGCGCTTTTCGGTGACCGCCAGGGAGTGAATCAGCGCAGTGCCCGTCAACCAGGGTAGCAGAGAGGCGTTTTCGACCGGGTCCCAGAACCACCAGCCACCCCAGCCAAGCTCGTAGTAGGCCCACCAGCTACCCAAGGCAATCCCCACGGTAAGAAACGCCCAGGCCACGTTACACCAGGGGCGCGCCCAACGCGTCCAGGCTGAATCCAGGCGCCCTCCGAGCAGGGCCGCAATGGCAAAAGCAAATACCACTGAAAATCCGACATAGCCCATGTACAGCATCGGTGGGTGGACCACCAGGCCGAAATCCTGAAGCAGCGGATTAAGGTCAGCGCCGTCCTGCGGAATACCGGGCAGCAGGCGCTCGAATGGGTTTGAGGTCATCAGGATGAACAGCAGGAAACCCACGCACACCGCCCCCATGACGCCAATAACACGAGCCACCATGTCACGCGGCAGGTTACGTGAAAACAGCGCCGCAACAAAACTCCAGCCTGCCAGCATCAAACTCCACAGCAGTACAGAACCTTCATGGTTACCCCAGACAGCGCTGAACTTGTAGTACCAGGGAAGCAGGGAGTTGGAGTTATTGGCCACATTGGCCACGCTGAAATCATCCAGCATATAGCTTGTTGTCAGGCACGCATACGCAATGCCAATAAACAGAAACTGTCCGGCCGCCATCGGTAGACCATAGGCCATCCACAAGGGTTTGCGCATCGCCGCCCCTGCCAGCGGGGCAAGGGTCTGCACAGCGGCCATCAGCAAGCCAATCACCAGGGCATAATGGCCAATTTCAGGGATCATTTCAGTGAACATGTTCGCTCCGGTTCAGCACGTGAACGTCTTGATAACTGAACGTCTTGATAGCAAGGCAAGGCGTCATGACTGGCAAGGCTGATAAAGACCGCATCAGTAATCGCTCGCTTCGGGGACGCCCTGGGCGTCAAGGCGCTTGCCAATTTCTGCTGCTTTTGCCTGATAGTCTGCAGGCTCATACCCTGCTTCTTTCAGAGCTTCAGCCACTTCAGGCGGCATGTAGTTTTCATCGTGCCGGGCGAGTACTTCATCAGCGCGAAAGCGACCATCCGCCTGCAACTGTCCCACCACCACAACCCCCTGACCTTCACGGAACAGGTCAGGCAGGATACCGCTGAAATAGACATCAAGATCATCAACGTAATCGGTCACCACAAACTCGACGTTCAGAGTCTCGGAATCGCGGGCCACTGTTCCTTCCTTGACCATACCCCCGGCGCGAATGGTGCGCTCCATGGGGGCATTGCCCTGAGCAATCTGCACCGGGCTGAAAAACAGATTGATATTGGCTCTAAGAGCATACAGCGTCAGCCCCACCGCAATGGCGGTTAACGATACCAGACCGAGAATCACAAATAATTTCTGCTTGCGCTTAGGTGTCATGATGACTCCCCTTGATCAACTGGATAAACCGTCGCCTGTTCACCTTGCTGTTGGCGCGCCCGCTCTCTGCGAGCACGGCGCTTGAGGCCCTCCACCAGTTGGCGACGTTCTAAGCGTGCATGCCATACCAGCCCCAGGATCAACAGCAGCGTGATAACCCAGGAAGACCAGACATAGGGTGCATGGCCTCCCATGGCAATAAAATCAGCAAAAGAGTCAAATGCCATTTATTTCGCCTCCTCAACCAGTTCACGCACCCAACGTTTGTTCGACTCACGGCGCAGGATTTCGTTGCGTGTCCGCATCAGGGTCAGGGCGATAAAAAAGCTGTAAAAACCCAGCACCATGATCAGCAGTGGCAACCACATATCCATGGGCATTGCCGGGCGTGACGTGATTGTGAAGGTGGCGGGCTGGTGCAGGGTATACCACCAGTCCACCGAGTATTTGATGATCGGAATATTGATCACACCTACCATGGCAAGCACGGATGCTGCCCGGGAGGCACTGTCACGACTGGTAAAAGCGCCTCTTAGCGCAATCACACCCAGGTACAGAAATAACAGAATCAGCATGGATGTCAGGCGCGCATCCCACATCCACCAGGTTCCCCAGGTTGGGACGCCCCATACAGCACCAGAAAACAGCGACACAAACGTCATCGCAGCGCCAAGAGGCGCCATGACAGCAGCGGCCATATCAGCAACTTTGATTTTCCAGACCATAAAGACCAGCCCGGCCACTGCCATCGAAACAAATATCGATTGGGCCAGGAAGGCGGCAGGCACATGCACATAGATAATCCGGAAACTGTTGCCCTGCTGGTAATCAGCCGGGGCAAATAGCAGGCCCCAGACTGTCCCCACCACAATCAGCCCGGCAGCAGCCACCCAGAACCAGGGTTGCAGTTTTGCGCTAATCCGATAAAACCACTTAGGTGACCCAAGCTTATGAATAAAAGACCACATGTACACGTGTCCTCAACCGTTAATACTGATTCGCAATGATGCGGCTATCGCCCAGGGTGCCAGCATTAAGGCAACCGCCAATAGCGCACCCAGTATGGCCAGATGGGCGGTGACAGGATCACCGGCTATCGCTGCTTGAACGGCCCCCGCCCCAAAAATAAGCACCGGGATATACAGCGGCAGCACCAGTAGGGATAACAGCACACCACCGCGCGCCAGGCCAACCGTCAAGGCGGCACCTATCGCGCCAATCAGGCTGAGTATCGCGCTCCCTAGCGCCAGTGAAATAGCCAATATCAGATAGCTCCCCCCAGGAAGCGCCAACATTATACCCAATATCGGCGCCATGAGTGCTAGCGGAAGCCCGGTTAACAGCCAGTGTACCGCCACCTTGGCCAGTGCCAGCGCAGGCAATGGCTGTGGAGCCAACAAAAGCTGCTCCAGGCTGCCGTCGTCGTAATCACTACGAAACAGGCTATCCAGTGAAAGAAGCGCCGCCAGTAGCGCCGCCACCCACAAGAGCCCAGGCGCTATGGTCGCCAGCAGGTTCGGATCTGGTGAGATACCAATCGGAAACAGCGTAATCACCAGGGCAAAAAACACCAGCGGATTCAGCACTTCACCGCGGCGACGCAGCATCAGAACCAGATCGCGCTTGAGCGTTGCCTTGAGGGCCAATGATAAATGTTCTGACGGTTCTTTCAGATGCGGCTTCAGACCCGGGGCAAGTTTCGCGGATTCAGGCTGCGACACCACTTTTCTCCTTCATGATTACCCAAGCTGAATACGACGCAAGGCAGGCGAGGATGATAACTCATGGTGTGTCGTGACGATAACGCAACCGCCATTATTGGCATGCGCTACCAACTGCGCTTCCAGTGCTGCAACGCCGTAACGGTCAATGGCAGTAAATGGTTCATCGAGCACCCAGAGGATACGCGGCGTCAGGGTTAATCTGGCCAGTGCAATGCGGCGCTGTTGACCGGCGGAAAGCTGACCAGCAGGTACATCTTCAAAGCCGGCCAGTCCAACGTTTTCAAGCGCCTTCCAACTGGCAGCCTGATTATCAGTCTGGCCATCCAGCGCCTGGTACCAGGCCAGATTTTCTAGTGCACTCAACCCTGTTTTAACGCCTGGTGAGTGCCCCAGATATAAAAGATTGGCCAGAAAATGCTCACGTACCTGGCGCATCGCTTCGCCGTTCCAGATCAGCTCGCCATGATAATCGGTCAGTTGCCCGGAAAGAATCTTTAATAGAGTAGTTTTACCGCTGCCGTTAGGCCCTTCGATACGGACAACCTCACCGCTGCGAATGTCCACATCAAGGCCCTTGAACAGCCAGCGTTCATCTCGCTCGCAGGCTAGCTGACGGGCTTGTAGACACAGGCTCAAGGCGCTCTCCAGACACAGTTGATTATGTCACGAACTTTACACGGAAAGCGTCTATCCCGCTAGTCAACCACTGCGGCGCCAGGTCGCAGCAGCATTGGCAACTGCAGCCGGCAAGACCAACATAACACTCACTGGCACTGTATAGAAAACCATGTATACTGAAAGCACTGTATGAAAAGACATACCCAGTAAAACATGAACCATCAAGACGTACCTAGCAGAACAGGTACTGACTGATTGCTTGCTTATGTCCATCGCCCTGATGCTGGAGACTATCAATGAGCGCCACGACTGCCATTTCCGTTGACCAAGCACTCTCTCACTCTCACCGTATGAACCGGTTCTGGGCCAGTCGCAGGACACCAACTCCCAGTACTGCAAACAACACCACACGGCGTCACACTACCTATGCGGTCAGAGTGCGCGGCAACCGTATGCAGGATTGCAACCTGTTTGATGGAGATGTCATTATCATTCGTCGCTGTCAGACGGGAACCGCTGAGGAAACCGCCAGCGCAGAAATCAACCATCAGCCGATCAAGCTGCAACGCCTGATCATTGACCGCCATGGACTTTACCTGGTAGTGCAAGATGACAGCCTGTCTGCCATTTATCTGCGCAACCAAGACATTCAGGTACTTAACCTTGTCATGGGGGTTGAACACTATTTAACGGAGCATTAATGCGCTATTCCGTCCCCGCGCTGGAAGCGAGTAGTTGGCATAGCCATCAAATCGAGATTGAAAAAAGCCAGTTCATTGCCTGGGTGGCACATACGCCTTCTCCTGATACTCTTCACACCCTGATGGCGTCAGCAAGAGCTGCCCACCCCAACGCCAGCCATCACTGCAGCGCCTTTATTGCCGGCCCCCCTGGTGAGCAGACGGCCATCGGCTTTTCTGATGACGGCGAGCCGGGCGGCACGGCAGGTCGCCCCATGTTTCAGGTATTGAACGGCAGTGGCATCGGTGAAATAGGTTGCGTGGTGATCCGTTATTTTGGTGGCACCAAGCTGGGAACGGGCGGGCTGGCGCGGGCCTACGCCCAGGCGGTCAGTCAGGCGCTTGATAGCCTTCCCACCCGTGAAATCATTGAGCGCGACGCGCTGACCTTGCGGCTAAGCTTTGCCCAAGAGGCCGATGTCCGCGCCTGGTGCGCTGAAAATACCTTGCCCGTTTTCAGCGCTGACTATGATGGAGACGGCGTGAGACTGGCCCTTGGTTGGCCACGAGACAAACCTCTTGATCTCAATCCCTTGGAGAACCGCCTCAAAAGCACCCTCGCTATCGAATCAGACACGAAGGCCTCCGAGCCTGACCCATCATAGCGAGATAGCGAGCAAAAAAAGCGGCATGCGCTCCTTTGCACATGCCGCATTTTTTTAATTTCCCTCGAAGCGAATCGTTGACGCTATCAGGATTTAATGCCATTTCCTTCAGGTATTTTTATCCCAAGCACTTTTATCCCAGGTGCTTTTATCCCAGGTACTTGATCATCACCCCGGCGGCAACCGCAGAGCCAATCACGCCGGCCACGTTGGGCCCCATGGCGTGCATAAGCAGAAAGTTATGGGGATTGGATTCAAGCCCTACCTTATTGGCAACCCGCGCTGCCATCGGAACAGCCGACACGCCTGCCGCACCAATCAAGGGGTTGATCGGCATACGGCTAACCAGGTTCATCAGCTTGGCCATCAAGACCCCCGCCGATGTGCCGATGGCAAACGCCACCATGCCAAGGCCAAGAATACCCAGGGTTTCCACTGACAGAAAGCTTTCTGCCATCAGCTTGGAGCCAACCGACAGTCCCAGCACAATCGTCACTATGTTGATCAGCGCATTCTGGGCCGTATCGGCAAGACGCTCTACCACACCACACTCGCGCATCAGATTGCCAAAACAGAACATACCCAACAGCGGTGCCGCATCCGGCAAAAAGAGCGCTACCAGAATCAACAACATCAGCGGGAAAACGATTTTCTCCAGCTTGGAGACCGGACGCAGCTGCGTCATGGTGATTTCACGCTCTTTCTGTGTGGTCAGAAGACGCATGATCGGCGGCTGGATCAAGGGCACCAAAGCCATGTAGGCATAGGCAGCAACCGCAATAGCCCCTAACAACTCAGGCGCCAGCACGCTGGCCACATAAATGGATGTTGGGCCATCAGCCCCACCTATAATACCGATGGCAGCCGCCTGATTGAGGGAAAAATCCATGATGCCCATCGAGCTAAGCGCTACGGCACCAAACAGGGTGGCAAAAATACCAAACTGGGCAGCAGCCCCTAGAAACAGGGTGCGCGGATTGGCAAGCAGTGGCCCGAAATCAGTCATTGCCCCTACGCCCATAAAAATCAGCAGAGGCGCGATACCGGACGCAATAGCCACGCTGTAAAAGCTGTAAAGCATGCCATCGCTGTACCCGACGTTGGTAGCCACATCCTTGGCGGCGCGCAGCGCCTCCGCCGATGTATTGCCATGAGCAACACTTTTCAGCGCTTCACGCCAACTTTCCACGTCGCCCAGAGGGTTCAACACCACTCCTAGCGCCGGCGCAAGCTGCTGCAAGACCGCTGGTTTGCCAACCTCAATAGCCTGGTCAAGTGCCGAAATAGCCAAGCCAGCCTCAGGGATATTGGCCAGAATACCGCCGAAGCCAATAGGCACCAGCAGCAAAGGTTCAAATTTTTTGTAGATTGCAAGATAGAGCAGTAAGAGCCCAACAACAATCATCGCCGCCTGGCCCAGATCAAGGTTATAAAGCCCCGATCCTTCCCATAACGTGATTAGCTTATCCATAGTACGAAGACCTCTTAGAGTTCGATCAGCGCATCGCCAACGGAGACACTATCGCCCTCACTGACTTTCACGGCAGATACCGTTCCGCCACTTGAGGCTCGCACTTCGGTTTCCATCTTCATGGCTTCCAGAATGATGACGACGTCCCCCGACGCTACTACATCACCCGGTTTAACATTCACCTTGAAGATGTTGCCAGCCAGTGGTGCGTTGATCGCCACACCGCTGGGTTCTGGTGCCGCCGCCGGTGCCTCACCTTGCTGCTGAACGTCGGCAATTTCACCACCTTCGGCAACCTCTACTACATAGGCCTTGCCGTTAAGCTTGACGGTGTAGGTTTCAGGTCCTTGTGAAACAGCAGGCGGCTGGGTGGTCTGGGTTTTAGCGGGCACATCAGATGTCTTTTCCTGCGCCTGCGGTACAGGTTCAAAGGCATCCGGGTTATCACGGTTTTTCAGGAATTTGAGACCAATCTGCGGGAAGAGTGCGTAGGTCAGAACATCATCTACCTGACGTTCGCCTTCAGCCAGGCGAATACCCTCTGCCTTGGCTTTTTCCTGAAGCTCAGTCGTCAGCTTGTCCATTTCCGGCTGCAGGTTATCCGCCGGGCGGCAGGTAATCGGCTCACCGCCTTCAAGCACACGCTGTTGCAGTTCGGCATTAAAAGGCGCCGGCGCGGAACCGTATTCACCTTTTAACAGCGCCTGCACTTCCTTGGAAATGGACTTGTAACGCTCGCCCATCATCACGTTCATCACCGCCTGGGTGCCGACAATCTGTGACGTCGGTGTTACCAGAGGAATGAAACCCAGGTCTTCGCGCACACGGGGAATTTCACTCAGCACATCATCCAGCTTGTCGCCCGCCCCCTGCTCCTTCAACTGGCCTTCCATATTGGTCAACATGCCACCCGGCACCTGAGCCACCAGAATCCGTGAATCAATACCTTTAAGGGAACCTTCAAAGGCCGCGTACTTTTTACGCACTTCGCGGAAGTAACCAGCGATATCTTCAAGCAGCTCCAGGTCAAGGCCGGTATCACGGTCGGTATCTTTCAGCATGGCCACTACGGACTCAGTCGGGCTGTGGCCATAGGTCATGGACATGGAAGAAATCGCGGTATCAACGTTATCAATACCCGCTTCCACCGCCTTGAGAATTGTTGAGGTTGAAAGCCCCGTCGTGGCGTGGCACTGCATATGAATCGGAATCGACAATTCCTGCTTGAGTCGCGTTACCAGGTCAAACGCTGTGTACGGCGTCAACAGCCCCGCCATATCCTTGATAGCCAGGGAGTCTGCTCCCATGTCTGCGATGGTCTTGGCCAGATCCACCCAGCTATCTAGGGTATGTACCGGACTTACCGTATATGAAATGGTGCCCTGAGCATGCCCCTCGACATTACGCACGGCCTTGATCGCACGCTCAAGGTTGCGCGGATCATTCATCGCATCAAATACGCGGAAGACATCGACGCCATTCGTCTTGGCGCGCTCGACAAAGCGATCCACGACGTCATCTGCATAATGGCGATACCCCAGAATATTCTGCCCACGCAATAACATCTGCTGTGGTGTATTGGGCATGGCTTCCTTCAGGGCCCGAATCCGCTCCCAAGGATCTTCTCCCAGATAACGAATACAGGCATCAAAGGTGGCGCCACCCCACGACTCCAGCGACCAGAAACCTACCTGATCAAGCTTTTCTGCAATCGGCAGCATGTCATCCAGGCGCATTCGCGTGGCAAAAAGCGACTGGTGGGCGTCGCGCAGCACTACATCAGTAATACCCAAAGGGCGCTTCGTCTCTTTCATGACGTTTTCTCACATTGACAAGTGAATCGATAGAAATGGATCGTAAAAAGGCGCATCAGACAGGCGTTTGCAACATCCGCTCGACCTTAAACAGAGGCGTTTTTATGCCGCCACATTTTGTAGGTAATTTACGTAGCTTAGTGAACAAACAATGCCCGCTTGTGTCTAGAGGCCCTTGTGACGACGATACCGGTGTACAGCAGTGCTGATAACCGCCATGACCTCATCATCCTGGCCGACAGGGGCGGCACTGGTCTTTGGCGTGTTCTGTGTGGGCGAGCTGGCAACGATAGGCTGAAAGCGCCTGATCACAATCGACATTAGCGTTACAGTGATTACCAGAATCGTAAGAAAAACAAATACAAACCCCATGCCCAGCCCCATCAGGGCAAGGCCTTCTGTCAATAATTCGTTATCCTGCATCAGAGTCACTCCTCGTCTCAAGCCCCGTTGACCAGCAATAAAGAGGCGAAGCCATGAATGGCGCAATAAAATGGTACACTAAACTGCCACACTCAGAATTGAATGCAATGGCGCCATAGTGGAAGTCAACGTTGTTAATTTACTACATAAAGGCAGGATAGGCCTAGCGCCAATGGAAGGGGTCATTGATGCCCTGACCCGCGATCTCCTGACCCGCAAAGCCGGCTTTGACTGGACAGTCACAGAATTTGTACGAGTCATTGATGCTCGCCTGCCTCCTCGCGTGTTCTACAAGCACTGCCCCGAGCTTCTGCAGTCATCAAAGCAGTTACCCGTGGCAACGCCTAGTGGTGTCCCAGTGCATTTGCAGTTACTTGGCTCAGACCCGACAACACTGGCTGCCAACGCATGTCAGGCGCTTGAACTGGGAGCATTAAGTATTGACCTGAATTTCGGCTGTCCTGCCAAACTTGTCAACCGCCACGATGGCGGAGCAGCGTTATTACGTAACCCTGAAAGAGTTTTCAATGCTGTTCGTGCAGTTGCTAAAGCAGTCGATGGCAGAATTCCCGTGACAGCCAAAATACGCCTGGGCTTTTCCAACCGCCTTCAAGCCGTCGCCTGTGCCCAGGCCGTGCAGGCCGGAGGCGCTTCCCAGCTGGTGGTCCATGGTCGCACGCGGGATGAAGGCTATCGCCCTCCCGCCCATTGGGAATGGATTGGCCGAATACGCCACCATGTCGACATTCCAGTCGTGGCCAACGGCGACATATGGACGCTTGAAGACTACTGGAAAGCACGCACCCTGTCAGGCTGCCGCGATGTCATGCTGGGCCGCGCAGCCCTTGCCGACCCCTGGCTGGCACCACGCATCCGTCACTGGCAAACCACCGGCCAGCGCCTGCCTGAAACCACCTGGAGCATGCGCGCCGAGGTACTGAAAACCTATGCCCTCTTGCAGTGCCAGAAACTACCTGAACGGGTGGTTACCTCTCTGGTCAAGCAATGGCTGGCCCAGATGCGCCAAGGCAATACTGAGGCAAACGTTCACTTCCAGCGCCTCAAACGCATCACCCGACTCGATGATCTATTATACAACCTTGTTGTCCCTGAAACCCCTGAAACAAGCGATGCATAAAAACACTCAAACCTGAGGGCAAAGCATAAAAAAAGCGCCCTATCGCCAATAGGCGAGAAGGCGCTACACGATCGCAGGATCGGTCACGAGCGATAACCAACCCAGCTAAAGGAAAGCGTTATTCAGGCGGTGTCAATTGAAGATGGCATCGCGAAAAGGTGGGAAGTACTTTTAAAGCACGCTCATCAGATAAGCTGACCAAAAAACCCGCTCTCGGTCGAGAACGGGTTTGGAATCTGGCGCGCCCGGGAGGATTCGAACCTCCGACCCTCTGATTCGTAGTCAGATACTCTATCCAGCTGAGCTACGGGCGCTTAACAAAATGTGTTGCTACCTAGCTATTACAAAAGTTCAGAATTACTAACATAAATGGCGCGCCCGGGAGGATTCGAACCTCCGACCCTCTGATTCGTAGTCAGATACTCTATCCAGCTGAGCTACGGGCGCACATCTACCTAACCTGAACTGTACCATATGGCGGAGAGAGAGGGATTCGAACCCTCGATAGGGCTATAAACCCTATACTCCCTTAGCAGGGGAGCGCCTTCAGCCACTCGGCCACCTCTCCTTAACGGCACGGCGCGAATATTACCGATTTTACTTTGCCTTGTCCAGACTTATGGCAATTTTTTTCATATTCCATGCGAGAGTGGACGTTAACTCCGCCGCTGACAAGGCCTGTTGCTCCTTACCTCGGGAAAACACTTGATGTGTTCCCTACGACCCGCCCACTCCTGTTTTAAAACGCCGCTCGACACCAGCGTTTCACAACAGCATGTCACAACAACTTCCTACCCTGCGAATAAATCGATATCGATTTATTCATCGCTCACGTCAGCTGAACGTTCGCGCTGGATGCGCTGGTATATTTCTTCACGATGGACAGAAACATCCTTCGGTGCGTTCACACCGATTCGCACCTGATTGCCTTTGACACCCAGCACAGTGACTGTGATGTCATCGCCAATCATAAGGGTTTCGCCGACTCGGCGGGTCAAGATGAGCATGGCTGATCTCCTTCTCAGACGTTTTTGTATGCAACGGGATATCCACCAGCGAAATACGAAACCCTTTACGGGCATGACACGTTATTTCACTTTTGGTACAACAAATATAACACATCAAGCCCGCGATGAAAGGAAGCTCATTACCTTGCAGCAATGAGCTTCCCGTCAGTTGATAAATCAGCAGAACCGAATCACTCGGATTCAATATCAGACTTGCTCAAACCAAAAGCGTCGTGGAGCGCCTGAACCGCCAATTCCATATGCTTTTCGTCGATGACAACAGAGATCTTGATTTCTGACGTTGAGACCATGCGAATGTTGACATTTTCATCGGCCAGCACGCGGAACATCTTGGAAGCGACACCAGCATGTGAGCGCATGCCCACCCCGACCAGTGAGACCTTGGCAATATTGTCATCACCACGCAATTCACCGCCCCCCAGATCAGGCATCACGGTGTCTTCCAGAATACGCTTGGTCGCCTTGTAGTCACCCTTGGCAACAGTGAAGGTGAAGTCAGTGTAATCACCTGCAGGCGCCACGTTCTGGACGATCATGTCGACTTCAATATTGGCATCAGCAATCGGCCCCAGGATGCGTGAGGCAACACCTGGCACATCGGGCGTATTCAGAAGCGTCAATTTGGCTTCATTCTTGGTAAAAGCGATACCGGAGATCAGCGGTTCTTCCATGGAGTCCTCGTCTTGGTCAGAGTCTGCAACAATAAGCGTACCGGGGCCATCCTCAAAGCTCGACAGCACCCGTAGGGGAACATTGTATTTACCGGCGAATTCCACCGCCCGAATCTGCAATACCTTGGAACCCAGACTTGCCAGTTCCAGCATTTCCTCCACCGTGATCCTTTCCAGGCGCTGGGCCTTGGAACACACGCGTGGATCGGTGGTGTACACACCGTCAACATCGGTGTAAATCTGGCATTCATCTGCATTCAACGCCGCTGCCAGGGCCACTCCAGTGGTGTCAGAGCCACCGCGGCCAAGCGTGGTGATGTTGCCTTCTTCATCAACTCCCTGGAAACCGGCCACTACCACCACCTTGCCATCATCCAGATCTTCGCGCAGGTCATCGGTCTCGATGCGCTGGATACGCGCCTTGGTATAGGCTTTATCAGTATGGATACCGACCTGGGCCCCGGTATGCGAAGTGGCCGGAACTCCGAGGCTCTGCAAGGCCATGGCGAGCAGGGAAATCGTGACCTGCTCGCCGGTCGAGAGCAGCATGTCCATTTCACGCGGCGAAGGGTCATTGTTGAGTGCCGTAGCCATATCGGTCAGACGGTTGGTTTCACCACTCATGGCCGACACGACCACCACCACCTGGTGCCCCTGATCACGAAAACCTTTTACCTTTTCCGCCACGGCCTTGATGCGCTCGACAGAGCCCACCGAAGTACCGCCAAACTTCTGAACGTAAAGTGCCATATAGGATTGTTCCTGTTGCGTTCGGAAATGAAGTATTAAAAAGCCTTTATAGCTATAACTATAAAGGCCGGTAACATCAATGTCACCGGCCTCTCAATTAATGGAGCTTGTTTTCCAACCAGCTGGAAACACTCTTCAATGCCTCAGGCAAGGCATCCGGCTGGCTACCTCCGGCCTGCGCCATGTCAGCTCGACCGCCGCCTTTACCACCCACCTGGGATGCTACATGATTGACCAGCTCACCAGCCTTGATGCTCCCTGTCAGATCCTCGGTCACACCCACAATCAGGCTGACTTTAGATGCTTGCTTGTCAGCCACACCGAGCACGATAACGCCAGAACCCAGCTTGTTTTTCAGCTGATCCATCACGTTACGCAACTCCTTGCCAGCAACGTTTTCCAGCTGGGTCGCTATCAGTTGCACACCCTTGATATCCTGCGCCTTATCAAGCATGTCGCTGCCTGCCGCACTGGCCAGTTTGGCGTTCAGCTGCTCAAGCTGTTTTTCCAGCTGACGGTTGCGCTCAAGCAAGGCATCAACCCGCGCTTCCACCTGCTCCGGCTTGACCTTGAGGCGCTCACCCACATACTGGATACGCGCTTCCTGCTGATAGAAATAATCAAGTGCATTTTCGCCGGTGATCGCTTCAATACGCCGCACACCCGAGGCAATACCGGCCTCTGATACCACATGGCAACAGCCAATATCACCGCTGCGCGCCACATGGGTGCCACCACACAGTTCAATCGAGAAATCATCGGCGCCAATGGTGAGTACACGCACATTATCCGCATACTTTGCTTCAAACAGCGCGGCAGCCCCTTTAGCCTTGGCTTCGTCCAGGGTCATCTGTTCGGTTTTGGTCGGTGCGTTGGCCAATATCTGCTCATTCACCAGCCGCTCGACTTCCTTGAGCTGCTCCGTCGTCATTGGCTCAAAGTGGCTGAAGTCAAAGCGTAGGCGCTCAGCGGTCACCAGCGAGCCTTTCTGCTGAACGTGGTCACCCAGCACCATGCGCAATGCCTTGTGCAGCAGGTGAGTGGCCGAGTGATTACGCACAGTCGCAGCCCGCAGCGAAGCATCCACCTGAGGATGAACCTGACTGCCTACATTAAGCGTGCCTTCCAGCATGATGCCGTGATGCAGGTGATGACCGCTCTGCTTCTGGGTATCCGTCACCTGAAAACGCCCATCGGCAAAGTGCAGGTAGCCGGTATCGCCCACCTGACCGCCCGACTCGCCATAGAAAGGCGTGCGCTCAAGCACGACAATCCCTTTTTGCCCCGCCTCAAGAGCCGCCAGCTCGTTACCCTGATGATCAACAAGCGCCGTCACCCGGGTGTCGTCTTCCAGCTGATCATAGCCACTGAAGGTGGTTTCGCCCTCTAGCTCCAGCGTGGCGCTGTAATCGGCACCAAACTGGCTGGCGGCACGAGCACGCTCACGCTGGGCGTTGAGCTCGCGTTGGAAGCCGTCTTCATCCAGGGTGACATCCCGCTCACGGCAGACATCAGCGGTCAGGTCATAGGGAAAGCCATAGGTGTCATACAGTTTAAACACGGTCGCGCCGGGCAGCACCTTGCCATCGAGTTCATCGAGAGCGGCTTCCAGTAACCCCATGCCATGATCCAGCGTACGTGCAAACTGCTCCTCTTCCTTAAGCAGAATACGCGCAATCTGCGCCTTGGCCTCGCGCAGCTCCGGGTAGGCATCACCCATTTCTGCGTCCAGAGCTTCCACCAGAGTATGGAAAAATGGCTCGTTTGCCCCCAGCTTGTGGCCATGACGCACCGCACGACGAATAATCCGCCGCAGCACATAGCCACGGCCTTCATTTGAAGGCAATACGCCATCAGTAATCAGAAACGCACAGGAGCGAATGTGATCGGCAATCACGCGCAGCGATGGTGTCGAGATATCCGCATGGCCCGTTGCCTGTGCCGCCGCCTTGAGCAGGTTCTGGAAGAGGTCAATTTCATAGTTGGAGTGCACGCCTTGCAATACCGCTGCCACGCGTTCAAGCCCCATTCCGGTGTCAATCGAAGGTTTGGGGAGTGGATTCATGTTGCCTGCCGCATCGCGGTCAAACTGCATGAACACCAGATTCCAGATCTCGATATAGCGATCACCGTCCTCTTCCGGGCTTCCTGGTGGGCCGCCCCAAACCTCAGGACCATGGTCATAGAAGATTTCTGAGCTTGGCCCACAAGGGCCAGTATCGCCCATCTGCCAGAAGTTATCTTCATCCAGTTTGGAGAAGCGTTCAGGATCAATGCCTATCTCGTCCTTCCAGATTTTTTCTGCTTCGTCATCACTGATATGCACGGTTACCCAGAGCTTTTCCTTCGGCAGCCCTAGTGTCTGGGTCAGAAAGTTCCAGGCAAAGCTGATGGCGTCGCGCTTGAAGTAGTCGCCAAAGCTGAAATTACCGAGCATCTCGAAAAACGTATGATGGCGCGCAGTATAGCCAACGTTATCCAGATCGTTATGCTTGCCGCCGGCCCGGACGCAGCGCTGGGCCGAAACGGCGCGCACATAGGGGCGTGGGTCACGTCCCAGGAAGACATCCTTGAACGGCACCATGCCGGCATTGGTGAACAGCAAGGTCGGGTCATTGTCCGGTACCAGTGAGCTGGAAGCGACCGGGGTATGACCGTGGTGTTCAAAGTAATCAAGAAAGGCCTGTCTGATTGCTGCGCTTTTCATAGGGTATCCGTTAACAAGATGGCGTGATGCCCCAGGGCGCTTTGACCGCTACCCAACGGGGTCGCAAAGCAGCCATTATAGCCTAGTTGTCAAATGACTAAAGCGGCAGTGGGTGAGAAGGCACTGAAAAACCCCTTAAACAGGGTTTTTGAACAGGCTTTCAGGAGGATGAAAGAAGGGTTTTGCAATCGCCTCAAAGGCAGGAAATGGCATAGCGGATCTGTTCAAAGTCAAAGCCACGCCCTAACAGGAAACGCTCACGCCTGGCACGCTCCTTGGGCGTTTGCCCGGGGCAATCAAAACGCCTTGCCAGCACGTCACGGGCCAGTTCAAACCAGTCGACGCCTTCTTGCTCGACCACATCATCCAGCGCAGCGCGGATAGTGTCACTATCAACCCCACGCTGACGAAGGTCATTTTCAATGCGCCGCTGGCCTTGCCCACGCAGCACACGTGTACGTATAAAACTGGCTGCAAAACGCGTGTCTGACTGCCAGCCTTTTTCGGCCAGTTCGTCCAGGCAAGCATCGACTTCATCCGCAGGCACCTGCTTGGTCTGCAGACGTGCCGCCAGCTCGGCGCGCGAATACTCGCGCCGAGCCAACAGGGCGATGGCCATTTCACGCGGTGAAGGTGGCTCTTTACCCCATGCCATAAATTACAGCAAATCGCCGCTGTCGGGTTCAAAGGCCGTTTCATCGGTGGCAGCGGCTGCCTTTGCACCTTTTTTACTGCTGGCTTTTTCTTTCTCGGGCTTTTCTTCCTTGTCTTTCTCTTTAGGCTCAGGCGGGGCAAGCAGCTGGCCGCGAATCTGGCTTTCAATTTCTTCCATGATATCCGGGTGGTCTTCCAGATACTGGGCGGAGTTCGCCTTGCCCTGGCCAATTTTTTTGCCTTTGTAGCTGTACCAGGCACCGGCCTTATCGACCAGATTGCACTGTACGCCCAGATCGATCACCTCACCTGCGTGATAGATACCCTTGCCATAGAGAATCTGGAATTCGGCCTGCTTGAACGGCGGCGCCACCTTGTTTTTGACAACCTTGACGCGGGTTTCATTGCCGGTCACTTCATCGCCTGACTTGACCGAACCGGTACGCCGGATATCCAGGCGCACGCTGGCATAGAACTTCAGGGCATTACCGCCGGTCGTTGTTTCCGGGCTGCCAAACATGACGCCGATCTTCATGCGGATCTGGTTGATGAAAACCACCAGGCAGTTGGCATTCTTGATGTTGCCGGTAATCTTGCGCAGCGCCTGGGACATCAGGCGGGCCTGCAGGCCAACGTGGGAGTCCCCCATTTCGCCTTCGATTTCCGCACGTGGCGTCAAGGCCGCTACCGAGTCGATCACAATCACATCGACGCCGCCGGAACGAACCAGCATATCGGTAATTTCCAGCGCCTGTTCGCCGGTATCCGGCTGGGACACCAGGAGATCATCAAGATTGACGCCCAGTTTCTCTGCGTAGCTAGGGTCCAGGGCATGCTCGGCATCCACAAAGGCGCATACCTTGCCCTGCTTTTGCGCCTGGGCAATCACCGACAGCGTCAGCGTGGTTTTACCGGATGATTCCGGGCCGAATATTTCGCAGACACGGCCGAACGGCAGACCGCCGATGCCCAGTGCGATATCCAGCCCCAAGGAGCCTGTGGACACGGACGGCATCACCACGCGGGGCGTATCACCCAGGCGCATAACGGTGCCTTTACCGAATTGGCGGTCAATCTGGCTGAGCGCTGCGTTGAGCGCCTTGGTGCGGTTTTCGTCCTGAGCCATTTAAAAACTCCTCATAAAGATGCTGTATAACTAGCCAGTAGTATGCCAAAGTTTACACCATAAACAAATGCTCTGGCGCGTATTATTCAAGGCTCACCGTTCACTGATCGACATGATCAAGGTGGCCATGGCCTGGCGAACCGTCTGCTCACGTACCGCGTGGCGGTCGCCGGGGAAATGCAGACATTCTGCCTGCTGGTCCTGCTGGTTACCCCATGCCAGCCAAACGGTGCCCACGGGCTTTTCCGGGCTACCGCCGTCCGGGCCTGCCACGCCGCTCACGGCCACGCCAAGGTCAGCACCGCTTTCCTGACAAGCTCCTGCCACCATGGCCTTGACCACGGCCTCACTGACCGCGCCTTCACTGGCAAGCACCGAACTCTCTACCCCCAAAAGACGGGTTTTCGCCGCATTGGAATAGGTCACATAGCCGGTAGCAAAATAAGCTGAGCTTCCCGGCACTGCAGTAATGGCACTGGCAATACCACCACCGGTACAGGACTCTGCCGTGGCAATTTCAAGCTGATGCTGCTGACAGAGTTTACCCAACCGCTGCGCCAACAGGGTCAGATCGAGATTTTTCAGGCTTTCAACGCTTGGCTCCATGCTCACTCCTTCATGTCGGTGATGACTTCAGCGTAGAATAGCGGCTTTTGCGTGACTAAAGAATGGCCGCCAGCCCAAGCGCTGCCCATTCCAGCGTAGAACCTAATTCACGGAACCGCGCGCAAGCCAGTATACAGCTTGCGCCCTGCTTATTTCAGGATGCTCATGGTCAATACCAGCCCGGCAAACACGCCGATGATTGCTCAATACCTGAATATCAAACGCGAACATCCCGAGGTCTTGCTTTTTTACCGCATGGGGGATTTCTATGAGCTGTTTTTCGATGATGCCAAACGCGCTGCGGCTCTTCTGGACATTACCCTTACTCAACGCGGCCAATCCGGTGGGCAACCCATCCCCATGGCGGGCGTGCCCTTTCACAGTGCCGAAGGCTACCTCGCCCGTCTGGTCAGCGCGGGGGAATCCGTTGCCATCTGCGAACAGATTGGCGACCCGGCCACCAGCAAGGGGCCGGTAGAGCGCCAGGTGGTACGTATTGTCACCCCGGGCACTCTACACGATGAAGCCCTGCTGGATGCCCGTCGCGACAACGTGCTGGCCGCCATTGCCAGCCATCAGAGCAAATGGGGGGTTGCCTGGCTGGAACTGTCCAGCGGCCGTTTCAGCCTTTTGGAACTTGAAAGCGACGAAGAAATGCTCGCCGAACTGACCCGGCTATCACCGGCTGAACTGCTGGTGCCGGAAAACCTCGTACTGCCCGAGCCGCTTTCCGCCCAGCGCGGTCTGCGCCGCCAGGGTGAGTGGCTGTATGATCTGGAGAGTGCCACCCGAAGCCTGTGCGATCAGTTTGAGGTACAGGACTTACGCGGCTTTGGCTGTGCTCACCTGACCACCGCCCTGATTGCCGCTGGCGTACTGGTCGATTATGCCCGCGACACCCAGCGTTCTCGCCTGCCTCACGTCACCTCGATCAGTGTCGAAAGCCGTGACGATGCAGTGGTAATTGATGCCGCCAGCCGACGTAACCTGGAGATTGATACCAATCTTGGCGGGGGCAACGAAAATACCTTGGCCAGCGTACTCGATACCTGCGCTACCGCCATGGGTTCTCGCCTGCTCAAACGCTGGCTTAATCGCCCCTTGCGCCAGCGTGGCATCATCCATGACCGCCAGGCCGGAGTTGCTCTACTGCAGCTTGATGTCACCTATGAAGCCTTGCGTGAAACGCTGAACGCCGTCGGCGATGTGGAACGCATTCTTTCCCGGGTGGCGCTCTACAGCGCCCGCCCAAGAGATCTGGCCAGGCTGCGCGATGCACTGGCCACCCTGCCACAGCTGCAGACGCTGCTAAGCCAGATGGACAACGGCAGCGTTATCGACCACCTGCGTCCTCATATTCAGCCTTATCCGACGCTGAGCGAGACCCTGCAGCGGGCTATTGTTGAAAATCCACCCGTGGTGATCCGCGAGGGTGGCGTGATTGCCAAAGGCTTTGATGAAGAACTTGACGAGCAGCGCGGGCTGGCCGAAAACGCCGGCGACTACCTGATTGCCCTGGAAACACGCGAGCGCGAGCGCACCGGGCTTAGCCACCTCAAGGTTGGCTACAACCGGGTGCACGGCTACTTTATCGAACTTCCCCGCGCCCAGGCCCAGCAGGCACCGGCCGAGTATATTCGCCGCCAGACACTTAAAAATGCCGAACGTTTTATCATTCCTGAACTCAAGGAGTTTGAAGACAAGGCGCTATCCGCCAAATCCCGTGCCTTGAGCCGTGAAAAATGGCTATATGAGCGCCTGCTGGATGAACTCAACACCCATCTGCATGCGCTACAGGCAAGTTCTCGCGCGCTGGCAGAACTGGATGTTCTGTGCGCCTTTGCCGAGCGCGCTGCTGTGCTTGACTGGGTGCGCCCAACGCTTAAGGAAGAAACGGGCATCACTATCCGTGCCGGGCGCCACCCAGTCGTTGAGCAAGTCAGCGAGACGCCCTTTGTGCCCAACGACCTCAGCCTTCACCCGGAACAGGCAATGCTGATCATTACCGGCCCCAATATGGGCGGTAAATCCACCTACATGCGCCAGGCAGCGCTGATCACCCTGCTGGCCCACTGTGGCTGCTTTGTACCTGCTGATGCGGCAGAAATCGGCCCGGTTGACCGTATTTTCACGCGGATTGGTTCCTCCGATGATCTGGCGGGGGGGCGCTCAACCTTTATGGTGGAAATGACAGAAACTGCCAACATCCTGCATAATGCTACTTCTCAGAGCCTGGTACTGATGGACGAGATTGGCCGTGGTACCAGCACCTTTGATGGTTTGTCGTTGGCCTGGGCCAGCGCGGAACATCTTGCCAAACTACGCGCCTTGACCCTGTTTGCCACCCACTACTTTGAAATGACCGCCTTGCCGGAACACACTGAAAGCGTGGCCAATGTCCACCTGACAGCAACAGAACACGGTGAGCGCATCATCTTCATGCACCGTATTGAGCCAGGCCCTGCCAGCCAGAGTTATGGCCTGCAGGTTGCCCAGCTGGCGGGCGTACCACCTAATGTTATCCAGCGCGCCCGGGAAACCCTGCACAGTCTTGAAAAACGTGACAACGAGACCTTGCCCAACCCAGTGAGATCGCAGACAGCGCCGCTGCAGGATGACCTTTTTTCCCAGGCGCCTCACCCGGTAGTTGAAGCCCTGGAAACCCTGGCGATTGATGAACTTTCACCTCGTCAGGCACTTGAACTGCTGTATCAGTGGCAGGAGCGAGTGTAATAGAATAACTAGCTATTAAGAGTACAGGTACTTGCCGCAAGCAGCTGTCAGCCTCTAAAATAAAACACTTTATTTATATAAAAACTGAATTTTATACCTAAATGTTATTAAACCAGTCTGGAAATGCCACCTGACGACATAACCAGCACTTGAAGAGGGAGTTAGCGATGACGTTTGTCGTGACCGAAAATTGCATTCAATGCAAGTATACCGACTGCGTGGAAGTCTGCCCGGTCGACTGTTTTTACGAAGGCCCCAACTTTCTCGTCATTCACCCTGATGAGTGCATAGACTGTGCCCTGTGCGAGCCGGAGTGTCCTGCGGAGGCAATTTTTTCCGAAGACGAGCTACCCGACGGCCAGGAACAGTTTATCGAGCTCAATGCCGAGCTCGCGGATGTATGGCCTAATATTGCCGAGAAGAAAGATCCTTTACCCGATGCAGAAGAATGGGATGGCAAAACAGGTAAGTTGGAAAAACTCGAACGCTAGCCTGGCTCAGCACAATTAGTGGTGCGACACCCTGCCTCAACACCAGCAGGCAACAGGATTACAGTCAGGGTGTCGCCGACTGAAAGAAACGTCACTCAAAAGTTTACTTACGCGCACAAAAAAGCGGCCCGTAGGCCGCCCGCTCCCAGCATGTCCACAGGCATTCACTATGCCTGGCATCCTCAGGTACATTCCCTGCCGAGGCCAATATCCCCTATATCACCCAGCGTACCTGTATATCCCGTTGCATCCTGCTCGAGAGCGTCCTTGCCTCCCCTTGTCCATGAATTCATTGTGGCAGATTTATCTGGCGACTCAAGGGCGTCCAGAATGCATAAGGCGGGCTGTTTGGCCCGCCTTATGTAACATTCAATGCAAAAACAATCAGTTGCCAGCAAAACTGTTACTCTGTAGCTGATAGACACCTGTTTTTGCGCTATTTTCTACGTCTTTTGTAAGAGATATCTTACAATAATTGAAGACATCACTTACGCTGCTATCGCATTACCTACTGTTATTGGCCCTTGATAGCCTGACGGCCAGGATAGCTGACACTCCCCAGCTCGGCTTCAATCGCCAACAGGCGGTTATATTTGGCAACCCGGTCAGAACGGCATAGTGACCCTGTCTTGATCTGCCCTGCCTGAGTCCCCACCGCCAGATCGGCAATGGTGGTATCTTCTGTTTCACCACTGCGGTGAGAAATGACCGCCGTGAAACCCGCATCCTGAGCCATCCTGATCGCATCCAGGGTTTCCGACAACGAGCCAATCTGGTTGAACTTGATCAGAATAGAGTTACCAATCTGCTCATCGATACCCCGCTTGAGAATTTTGGTATTGGTGACAAACAGGTCATCACCCACCAGCTGTACCTTGTCGCCCAACTTGTCGGTCAGGGCTTTCCAGCCATCCCAGTCAGATTCGTCCATACCGTCTTCGATAGAGACAATCGGATAGTCCGCGCACAGTCCTGCCAGATAATCGGCAAAGCCTTCAGCATCGTAGCTTTTACCTTCGCCGGAAAGATTGTACTGGCCATCCTTGTAGAACTCGGAAGAAGCGCAGTCCAGCGCCAGGGTGATGTCTTCATCCAGACGGTAGCCCGCGTCGGCTACGGCCTGCTTGATTACCGCCAGCGCCTCGGCGTTGGAGGCCAGATCAGGGGCAAAGCCACCTTCATCGCCAACCGAGGTCGAAAGCCCTCGAGCAGAGAGGACTTTCTTAAGAGCATGGAAAATCTCTGCCCCCATGCGCAAGCCTTCACGGAAACTGGCTGCACCCACCGGCTGCACCATGAATTCCTGGATATCCACGTTGTTGTCAGCATGTTCGCCGCCATTGAGGATATTCATCATGGGTACTGGCATGCTGTACTGACCCGGCTGGCCATAAAGCTCGGCGATATGAGCATACAGCGGCACACCCTTGGCATTGGCTGCTGCCTTGGCAGCCGCGAGCGATACCGCCAGAATGGCGTTGGCGCCCAGATTAGCCTTGTTTTCGGTGTTATCCAGCGTCAGCATGGCGTTATCCAGGCCGCGCTGGTCACGGGCATCCAGGCCCAGCAGGGCATCACGAATCGGGCCATTAACAGCTTCAACCGCTTTCAGAACACCCTTGCCCAGATAGCGTGACTTGTCGCCATCCCGCAGCTCCAATGCCTCGCGCGAGCCGGTAGAGGCACCGCTTGGGGCACAGGCTTCGCCAACCGCGCCGCTTTCCAGGCGAACTGTAGCTGACACCGTCGGGTTACCACGTGAATCAAGTACTTCCAGCGCACGAATATCGACAATTTTAGTCATCTAGCCGTCCTTTTTGTTGGTGTTAACATCATGGGTACTAAAAATTTTGTTCAACACTGGTTGTTCAAACACTCTTTCAGCAAGTCTCTCAACGGATAACCAAGGGTTCAAACCCTTTTACCAGCCTATCCAGTTGCACCAGCTGACTGAGAAAAGGCGCCAACTGGTTCAGCGGCAAGGCACAGGGGCCATCACACTTGGCATTATCCGGGTCAGGATGGGCTTCCAGGAAAATACCTGCCAAGCCCACCGCAACGCCAGCGCGGGCAAGCTCAGTCACCTGTGCACGGCGGCCATCGGCACTGTCTGCTCGGCCACCGGGGCGCTGTAGCGCGTGAGTCACATCAAAAAAGACCGGAAAGCCGGTCTGTTTCATATCACCAAAGCCGAGCATATCAACAATCAGATTGTTATAGCCGAAGCTTGAGCCACGCTCACACAGCAGCAGCTGATCATTACCGGCTTCCTGGCACTTGCTCAGGATATGACGCATTTCGTGAGGCGCCAGAAACTGCGGTTTCTTGATATTGATCACGGCACCGGTGGTGGCCATGGCCACCACCAGATCGGTCTGACGGGCCAAAAAAGCAGGCAGCTGAATGATATCCGCCACTTCAGCCACCGGCGCTGCCTGCCAGGGTTCATGTACATCGGTGATGATAGGCACGCCAAAGCGTTCCTTGATTTCCGCCAGAATGGCCAGGCCCTTCTCAAGCCCTGGGCCACGGTAGGAGTTGATCGAGCTGCGATTGGCCTTGTCGAAACTGGCCTTGAACACATAGGGAATGCCGAGTTTGGCGGTAGCCTCGACGTAGGCAGACGCCACTTCCATGGCAAGGTCCCGGCTTTCCAGCACGTTCATGCCACCTAACAGCATCAAGGGCAAAGAATTGCCGGCATTTAGGCCGGCAATGTTGATATGACGCTCTGCAGGTTGCGGGTAAGTCATGCGACTTTTACTCCTCGTTATGCCCTGCGGTTGACGGCGTCTGGGTCGCGGACTGATTGCGAATACGCGCCGTTTTGTGTTCCAGCGCTGCGTTGGCAAAACCGCTGAACAGGGGATGCCCATCGCGGGGCGTGGAGGTGAACTCCGGGTGGAACTGACAGGCCACGTACCAGGGGTGATCGGCCAGCTCGATCACTTCCACTAGGGATTGATCAACACTCTTGCCAGAAATGACCAGGCCGGCTTTTTCCAGCTCATCCACAAACTGGTTGTTGACCTCGAAGCGGTGACGATGGCGCTCAACAATTTCATCGGCGCCATAGGCGGCTCTGGCTCGGGTGCCCGCTTCCAGATGGCACACCTGGCCACCCAGACGCATGGTACCACCCAGGTCAGATGCCGCATCACGCAGCTCAATCTTGCCTTCGGCATTGAGCCACTCAGTGATCAGGCCCACCACCGGATGCTTGGTATCGTGGGTGAACTCGGTGGAGTTGGCATCTTCCCAACCGGCAACGTTGCGCGCATATTCGATCACCGCCACCTGCATACCCAAGCAGATACCCAGGTAGGGAACCTTGTTCTCACGGGCAAATTGCGCCGCCATGATTTTGCCTTCCACCCCGCGCTCACCAAAGCCACCGGGCACCAGGATGGCATCCTTGCCTGCCAGCCGCTCGGTACCGTGGTGCTCGATATCTTCCGCATCAATATAGTCAACGTTGACCTTGATACGATCCTGGATACCGGCATGGATCAGGGCTTCGTTAAGCGACTTGTAGGCATCGAGCAGTTCCATGTACTTGCCTACCATGGCAATGCTGACCGACTTCAGAGGGTTGAGCTTGGCATCCAGCACCCGCACCCAATCAGACAGATCGGCTTCGCCCGCTTCAAGATTGAACTTGTTGCAGACGATCTCATCAAGACCATGCTCGTGAAGCATCAGCGGAATACGATAGATGGTATCGGCATCCTGAAGCGGCACCACGGCGCGTTCTTCAACATTGGTAAACAACGCGATCTTGCGTCGTTCGGCTTCTTCGAGCTCTACCTCGCTACGGCAGATCAGAATATCCGGCTGAATACCGATGGAACGCAGCTCCTTGACGCTGTGCTGAGTCGGCTTGGTCTTGGTCTCGCCCGCCGTGGCAATATAGGGCACCAGGGTCAGATGCATGAAGAGTGCGCGCTGCGCACCCAGTTCGCTGCGAATCTGGCGAATTGACTCGAGAAACGGCAGGGATTCAATATCACCCACGGTACCGCCGATTTCCACCAGCGCCACATCAAAGCCCTCACCACCCGCGTAGACACGGCGTTTGATTTCATCGGTGATATGTGGAATTACCTGTACGGTACCGCCCAGATAATCACCACGCCGCTCCTTGCGCAGCACGTGCTCGTAAACCCGCCCGGTCGTGAAGTTATTACTCTGGGTCATCTTGGTGCGGATAAAGCGCTCATAGTGGCCCAGATCCAGATCGGTCTCAGCGCCATCTTCCGTGACGAAAACTTCGCCATGCTGGAAGGGGCTCATGGTGCCCGGGTCGACGTTGATGTAAGGGTCGAGCTTGAGCATGGTGACTTTTAGGCCGCGAGCTTCAAGAATCGCCGCCAGTGAAGCGGATGCGATACCCTTGCCAAGCGAGGACACAACGCCACCGGTCACGAAGATATATCGTGTCATGGAAAACCTGTCGAAACGTGATCAATAGGCACAGCAGAAAGCCACACCAGGATGGGAGGACAGGATAGCAGAGTACGCCTAAAGGCTCAATTGGACAGCGACCTTTAGGGCATGCCAGGCGGTAACCAAGGCCGTGACATGCCCAACCAACTTGATTGCTCAGACGCCCAGGTAGTCCAGGATGCCTTCTGCTGCCTGGCGTCCTTCATAAATGGCCGTCACCACCAGGTCCGAGCCGCGCACCATGTCACCACCAGCAAAGATTTTCTCGTTGCTGGTCTGAAAGGCATACTGGCCATGCTCCGGTGCCTTGACGCGGTCGCGCTCATCCACCGCGATGTTCGACGTACTGAACCAGGGCGCGGGGCTGGCCTGAAAACCAAAGGCAATCACCACAGCGTCAGCGGCAATAATCTCTTCTGAACCGGGCACGACCTCAGGGCGCTGGCGCCCATTTTCGTCCGGCTCGCCCAGACGAGTGCGCACCACTTTTACGCCTTCGACCTGTTCTTCGCCAACCACGGCTACCGGCTGGCGATTGAACAGGAACTCGACGCCCTCTTCTCGGGCATTGGCCACCTCACGGCGTGAGCCTGGCATGTTTTCTTCATCGCGACGGTAGGCACAGCTGACGCTGGCAGCCCCCTGGCGGATCGAGGTGCGGTTGCAGTCCATGGCGGTATCACCCCCACCCAGCACCACGACGCGCTTGCCTTCCATGGAAATATAGTCTGACGGGTCTTTTTCAAAGCCCAGGCAACGGTTGACGTTAGCAATCAGGAAATCCAGCGCCTTGTAGACGCCTGGCAGGTCTTCGCCGGGGAACCCCCCTTCCATGTACTTATAGGTGCCCATACCCAGAAAAACAGCATCGTAATCCTGCAGCAGGGTTTCAAACTCGACATCGGTGCCAATCTCGGTGCCCAGACGAAACTCCACGCCCATTTCTTCAAACACCGCCCGACGGCGCTCCATGACGTTTTTTTCCAGCTTGAACTCAGGGATCCCAAAGGTCAGCAGGCCGCCAATTTCCGGATATTTATCAAAAACGACCGGCTTGACACCGCTGCGCGCCAGAATATCGGCACAACCAAGCCCGGCTGGGCCTGCGCCAATAATTGCAACCTTCTTGTCTGTCCACACCACCTTGGACATATCCGGGCGCCAGCCCATGGCAAAGGCCGTATCAGTGATGTACTTTTCAATCGAACCTATGGTCACCGCACCAAAGCCGTCGTTCAGGGTGCAATCGCCTTCACACAGTCGATCCTGCGGGCAGACACGCCCGCACACTTCAGGCAGCGAGTTGGTCTTATGGGAAAGCTCTGCGGCTTCAAGAATGTTGCCTTCCACCACCAACTGCAGCCAGTTGGGAATGTAGTTGTGTACCGGACATTTCCACTCACAGTAAGGGTTGCCACAGTGCAGGCAGCGATGTGCCTGGCTGGCGGCATCCGTAGGTTTATAGGGTTCGTATATTTCAGCGAACTCCTTGGCCCGTGAGCGAGCGTCTTTCTTCTGTGGATCCTGACGACCTACATCAACAAACTGGAAGTCGTTATTCAATCGGTTAGCCATGATCATTTTCCTCTCGGCGATTCGGCATCAGCTATTAAGGCAAAGCAGCTTATTCAGCGTGCCGCCGCGACTGGTCCAGCAGGCTGCTCAGGCTTGCTGCCTTGGGCTTCACCAGCCAGAAATGGCGCACGTAATCACCAAAGTCTTCAAGAATATCGGCGCCTCGCTGAGAACCTGTTACTGCTACGTACTCTTCAAGCAGCTCACGCAGGTGACGGCGATAGGCTTCCATCGTCTCGGTGTTGACCCGGTGAATCTCGACCAGCTCGTGGTTGTACTTGTCAACAAAAGTACGATCTTCGTCGAGCACGTAGGCAAAACCACCGGTCATACCGGCACCAAAATTGACACCTGTTTCACCCAGCACGCAGACCAGGCCACCGGTCATGTACTCACAGCAGTGATCACCAGCACCTTCAATAACGGCACGGGCGCCTGAGTTACGTACACCAAAGCGCTCGCCAGCAATACCCGCGGCGAACAGTTGACCACCGGTCGCCCCATACAGACAGGTATTACCGACAATGGCAGTCTTGTGGCTCTCAAACTGACTTTCCCGCGGCGGTATGATCACAATCCGGCCACCGTTCATGCCCTTACCCACGTAGTCGTTGGCATCGCCTTCCAGATGCAGGTTCAGGCCGCGCGCATTCCACACCCCGAAGCTCTGCCCTGCCACACCGGTAAAGCGCACATTCAACGGCGCTTCTTCCAGGCCCGCTTCGCCGTAGTGCTTGGCAATCACGCCGGATGTCAGGGCACCCACGCTGCGGTCACAGTTGGTGATCCGGAAATTGAAGGTACCGCCCGACTTGGCCTCGATGGCGCTTTTCACAGCATCGAGCACTTCCAGGTTCTTGGCACCCGGGTCATGGGGCACGTTGCGGTTCACCTTGCAGAACTGCGGCGCATCCGCAGGTACATAGTCGTTGCCCAACAGCGGCGTCAGATCCAGCTTGCGCTGGGAAGCGGTCTGTCCCTCCAGCACTTCCAGCAGATCTGTACGGCCAATCAGGTCGGTCAGCTTGCGCACGCCCAGCATGGCCATCAGCTCGCGCACTTCTTCAGCGATGTAGCGGAAGTAGTTCTTGACCATATCCACGGTGCCGCGGAAGTGCTCGCCACGCAGATAATCATCCTGGGTCGCCACACCGGTGGCACAGTTGTTCAAGTGGCAGATACGCAGGTATTTACAACCCAGCGCCACCATGGGCGCGGTGCCGAAACCAAAGCTCTCGGCACCCAGAATGGCGGCCTTGACCACATCAAGACCGGTTTTCAGGCCACCGTCGGTCTGCAGGCGAATCTTGTCACGCAGCCCATTGATACGCAGTGCCTGATGAACTTCCGGCAGACCCAGCTCCCAGGGCGAGCCTGCATGCTTGATGGAGGTCAGCGGGCTGGCCGCCGTACCGCCATCATAGCCGGAGACTGTAATCAGGTCGGCATAGGCCTTGGCAACGCCAGTGGCAATGGTGCCGATGCCCGGCTCTGACACCAGCTTCACCGACACCTGAGCGTCCGGGTTGACCTGTTTGAGATCAAAGATCAGCTGGGCAAGGTCTTCAATTGAATAGATATCGTGGTGCGGTGGCGGTGAAATCAGCGTCACTCCAGGCACCGAATAGCGCAGTCGGGCAATCAAGGCATTCACCTTGCCACCTGGCAGCTGACCGCCTTCCCCGGGCTTGGCACCCTGCGCTACCTTGATCTGCAGCACGTCAGCGTTGACCAGATAGTGTGGTGTGACGCCAAAGCGTCCGGAGGCGATCTGCTTGATCTTGGAGTTCCGGATAGTGCCATAACGCGCCGGATCTTCGCCCCCCTCACCGGAGTTGGAGCGGCCGCCGGTCTCGTTCATGGCCTGGGCCATGGCCTCGTGGGCCTCTGGTGATACTGCACCCAACGACATACCGGCTGTATCAAAACGTGGTATCAGGTCGTCAATGCTCTCGACCTCATCAAGCGACAGCGGCGTTGCTGCAGGCTTGAGCGCTAGCAGGTCACGAATGGTCGCCACGGGCCGCTCATTAACCAGCTGGGCAAACTTCTTCCATTTCTCATAGCTGCCGTCCTGTACCGCTTCCTGCATATACATGATGACGTCCGGGTTGTAGGCGTGGTACTCGTGACCATGCACATACTTCATCAGACCACCCTGGGTAATCCCCTTACGGGCAATCCAGGCGGTCCGAGCCAGGGCTTCCTGCTGTAGCTGAAGCTCTGCAAAACCAGTCCCCTGAATGCGCGACGCCATACCTTCAAAGCACATTTCCATGATATCGCTATCCAGCCCAACAGCCTCGAAAAGCATGGAGCCGCGATAGGAAGCCAGGGTCGAAATCCCCATCTTGGAAAGAATCTTGAACAACCCCTTCTGCATGCCTTTACGGTAATTTTCCCGCGCATCCGCCGGGTTGCCGGTCAGCTCGCCTACCCGCTGCATATCCGTCATGACCTGATACGCAAGCCAAGGGTAAACGGCCGTGGCACCCACCCCAAACAGCACCGCCATCTGGTGAGAGTCACGCGCATAGCCGGTTTCCACCACAATATTGGCATCCGGGCGCAGCGCAAGGCGGCCCAGGTGAGTATGCACCGCACCGACTGCCAACACAGACTGGATAGGAATCTCACCTTTAGGAAGGTCGGCATCGCTGAGCACAAGGATGACCTTGCCTGCCAGCACCTGCTTTTCCGCTTCTTCACACAGCTCGCCAAGTGCCTGCTTGAGACTCTTCTCTTCAGGGTTGTAACCCAGCGAAAAACGCTGACTGGTAAAGGCCGGGTCTTTCTCATTGACCAGCGCGGTGAACTTGCGCGGCGACAGTACAGGCGTGGTAAGAATGATACGGTGTGCGTGTTCCGGGGTTGCCTCGAAGACATTGCGCTCAGCACCAATGCAAGTCTCCAGCGACATCACAATCGCTTCACGCAGCGGATCGATGGCCGGGTTGGTGACCTGGGCAAACTTCTGGCGGAAGTAGTCGGTCAACAGGCGCTGACGCGATGACAATACCGCCATTGGCGTATCATCACCCATTGACCCCACTGCTTCCTGACCGCTTTCCGCCAGCGGACGCAGTACCTGATCGCGCTCTTCAAAGCTGATCTGGAACATCTTCTGCTGGGTGTTAAGGGCATCAGTATCCATAACCTGGAAACGTGCCAGTTCAGTCAGCGCTGACTCCAGATAGTTGGCCTGCTGCTTTAACCAGCGCTTGTAGGGATGTGCGGACTTGAGTCGACCGTCGATATCATTGGTATGCAGCACTTCACCGGTCTGGGTATCGACAGCCAGCATCTGGCCAGGACCCACTCGGCCCTTGGCAACCACGTCTTCCGGCTTGTAATCATAGGTGCCGATCTCTGATGCCAGGGTGATAAAGCCATTTTTGGTCACCACCCAACGTGCCGGACGCAGACCGTTACGGTCGAGCATGCACACTGCCTGACGGCCGTCGGTCATTACCACGCCCGCCGGACCATCCCAGGGCTCCATGTGCATTGAATTGTATTCGTAGAAGGCGCGCAGCTCGGCATCCATGGTTTCCACGTTCTGCCAGGCAGGCGGCACCATCATGCGCACAGCGCGATGCAGATCCATACCGCCGGTTAACAGCACTTCCAGCATGTTATCCATACTGGAAGAGTCCGACCCTGTGGTATTGACGATTTCCTTCAGCTCAGCGATATCCGGCAGACGGTCGCTGATAAAGTTCTTCTTACGCGAGTTGGCCCAGCCCCGGTTGGCTTCAATGGTGTTGATCTCACCATTGTGCGCCAGCAGGCGGAAAGGCTGAGCCAGTGGCCAGCGCGGTGCTGTATTGGTTGAGAAGCGCTGATGGAAAACGCAGATAGCGGTTTCAAGGCGCGGATCGTTAAGGTCCTGGTAAAACGCGGGCAGGTCTGCGGGCATGACCAGGCCCTTGTAGGACACCACCTCGGAAGACAGCGACGCCACGTAGAAATCCGCCTCGTCATGCAACTGCTCTTCAGCACGGCGACGCGCCATAAAGAGATCAACATCAAAGTGCTCACCTGCTCCAGGCATCACGAAGATCTGGCGGATACGCGGCAGGCAATCCAACGCCATCGGACCACAGACGGATGAATCTGTCGGCACTGTCCGCCAACCTGCCACCTCAAGGCCGCGCTGCTCGAGCATCTGCTCCAGCACAGACTCAGCGTGTTCGGCGCGTGCATCATCGTCTGGTAAAAAGATAACGCCGACGGCAAAGGTATCGCCCAGGGAGGTTCCCAAAGCACTTTTTGCCACATCACGCATGAAATGCTCTGGCATCTTGAGCAGCAAACCACAGCCATCACCTGTCTTGCCGTCGGCAGCAATACCACCCCGATGGGTCATACAGGTGAGCGATTCGATAGCGGTTTTCAACAATTCATGGCTGGCCTGCCCCTGCATGTGGGCAATCAGGCCGAAGCCACAGTTGTCGCGAAACTCGCCGGGCTGATGAAGACCTCTGTTCATGGGCGTGCCTCAAAAAACGTGTTTTATTTACAACGGCACCATGGTAAAAAGGAAGGTTTTTGATCTTATTTGGTTGCCTGTCCTGGTGTACCTAGGCTGTAAAACAGCCACCGTTGGAGTGAAAAATGGTTGGTCAGCATAGCGACTGTCGGCCTGGTAGTGCAATCGAATCGCCTGCGCAAGAAAGCTAAAAACCTTGCCAAATCCACAGCTTGCATAATCAACAATCTAAAAAAGCGATATGCTTCAACAACTTGCAATGCAGCACAACGGTAATTTAACGATAGTTATTAAAGCTTAAACTTTAGTCTAAAAACACCTTGAAAAGCCATGCCGATAGCGCATAAGGCATTCTGATTATCAATTTTTGACCAGCCAGGCAATCTCTTTCAATCAGCGGCATGTGTTTCAGCCCTCGCGTTTTATAACCAGCCAAAAAAACCCGCCGGATACCGACGGGTTTTAGCAGTGAAACGGTAGCGATCTGGAATAGCGGCATTCAAGCGCGCGGGTAATGATCCAGCAAATCATTCAGCAGGCTGATGGGCGTTTCATCACTGATGCAGGCATCGCCCAGTTCGCGCAGCAGCACCAGGCGCAATCGGCTATCAATGTTTTTCTTGTCGCGGCGCATAGGCCCCAGAAAATCGTCGCGCTGCATACCCAGTGGCGCCTTCAATGGCAGGCCAGCACTTTCAATCACCTGCATACTGCGCGCCAGTGCAGCCTCTTCAATCCATCCCAGGCGTCGGGAAAGGGTCACTGCCATGGCCATACCAGCACCCACGGCCTCACCGTGTAGCCAGTTACCATAGCCCAGATGTGCTTCAATGGCATGGCCAAAGGTATGTCCCAGATTCAGCAGGGCACGTACATCCTGTTCGGTTTCATCTTCAGCCACAATATCGGCTTTTATCTGGCAGCTTCTGGCAATTGCTTCTGCCAATGCCTTGGCATCATGCGCACGCAGGGCGGCCATATTGGCTTCAAGCCAGCTCAGAAATGCCTCATCGCGAATCAGGCCATACTTGATCACTTCGGCAAGCCCTGCTGACATCTCGCGGTCTGGCAGGGTTGCCAGGCTATCGATATCAACCAATACCGCCCTGGGCTGCCAGAAAGCACCGACCATGTTCTTACCCAGCCGATGGTTGACACCTGTCTTGCCCCCTACCGAGGAATCGACCTGTGCCAACAGCGTGGTCGGCACCTGAATAAACGCCACACCGCGCTGGTAACTGGCTGCTGCGTAGCCAGCCATATCGCCGATGACACCGCCCCCTAAGGCAATCAGCGTGCAGCGGCGATTGAAACCGGCCTCCAGCAAGGCTCCCCAGATGCGGTTAACCTGTTCAATGGTTTTATACTGCTCGCCATCCGGCAGGATGCAGGTCTGCACATCCAACGCTTCTGGCAGCTGCTGCGTCAGTTTTTCCAGATATAAGGGCGCGATGGTCTCATTGGTCACGATCATCACCTGCTGACCGGCCAGATAAGGCAGGATGGCGTCCGGATTGGACAGCAGCCCGGTGCCGATATGAATCGGGTAGCTACGATCACCCAGGTCAACATTGAGAGTGCGCAAGGCGTCCGGTAACGGCGTCATCAAGATACCTTTTAAATTGGATGTTTAATTAACTGTTTTAATTGACTGCATTTTTAGCTTTCTCTTCAGCTGCTGCGCCATCCATCTGCAAGGGATCATTCAGGCGTTGAGCACGACGTAGAATCTCGTTGACCACCGCCCGCGGGCTGCGTCGGTCAGTGCGTACGCTAACATCCGCCGTTGAACGATAAAGTGGATCACGCTTGGCATACATGTCGTAAAGCACCTGTTCGCGGTTTTCACACTGCAGTAGCGGGCGGTTGCGATCCTTGGCGGTGCGCTTGAGTTGCTGCTCAACGGTCGTCATCAGGTAGATCACAGTGCCACGCTCGCGCAGTACGCGACGGTTTTCTTCACGCAGCACAGCACCGCCACCGGTGGCCAGCACAATAGGGCTGCGGCGGGTCAGTTCATCAATCATCTGCACTTCACGCTGACGAAAACCAACTTCACCTTCAACATCAAAGATCCAGGGAATATCGGCTCCACAGCGGTTCTGGATGGCGTGGTCACTATCCAAGAAGTCACGAGCCAGCTCAGCTGCCAGCAGGCGACCTATGGTGCTTTTACCAGCCCCCATGGGGCCGATCAGAAAAAGGTTGGGTAAATCCTGCATCAACGAACCGCCAAACCATCATCAAGTAAACGTGGAGTTATAAAGACCAGCAGCTCTACTTTTTCACTACTCTCTTCAGTGTAACGGAACAGCCTTCCAATAAAGGGGATGTCTCCCAACAAAGGCGTCTTGGCCATCTGACGCAGCTCTTCCGTTGTCAAGATACCACCCAGAACGACAGTTTGCCCATCATCAACCAGCACTTGGGTCTCAATGGTGTTGGTATCAATTGGCGGCTCACCACCAAATTCGGATTCACGAAAGCTGTCATTGCGGATGACCAGATCCATGATAATCCGGTTATCCGGGGTGATCTGCGGGGTAACTTCCAATGACAACAGGGCTTCCTTGAACTCGGTATCCGGATTGTCATTGCCATCCACACTCTGAAAAGCACGCTCTTCGCCCTGGCTGATAACCGCCGTGCGCTGGTTGGCAGTAATTATCCTTGGTTGAGAAATCGTCTGACTCTTGCCTTCGCTTTCCAGCGCTCTCAGCTCCAGATCAAGCAGTATGTCGCTGGATAGATAGCCAAACCCGAAGGTCGTCTGCGCGGCGGTATTACCGCCAAGGTCAACCGCCAGGCCACCAGTACCCGGTGAACCATCGGAAGCACCATTGAACGTCAACGCGTCTGGATTACTTGAACCACTGAAAATATTGTTTACTGAGCCATTGCCGGCAATACCCCAGTTGACGCCCAGCTCTCGGGAAGCGGTATCACGGGCAATTACGATACGCGCCTCAATCTGTACCTGACGCACGGCCACATCCAGACGATCCAGAGTGGTCAGAATCTGGTTGACCTGCTCCTGGGTATCCTGGATCAACAGCGTATTGGTACGCTGGTCGATACTGACGCGACCACGTTCAGTCAACAGACCAAAACCATCGCCTCCACGCAATAGTTGAGCCAGGTCTTCCGCCCTGGCGTACTTGACCTCGATAAACTCGGTGATTAACGGTGCCAGAACATCGCGCTGGTTACGGGCTTCCAGTTCCTGACGCTCCAACTGGGCAAGCTCCTGAGCAGGCGCCACCACAATGACGTTGCCTTTCTCACGACTTGAAAGCCCCTGGCTTTGCAGAATCAGATCCAACGCCTGATCCCAGGGCACATCATTAAGGTTCAGTGTCACCCGACCCGTCACACTGTCACTGGCAACAATGTTCAGACCAGTGAACTCGGCCAGGGTCGCCAGTACCGCGCGCACTTCAATATCCTGGAAATTGAGGCTTAGCCGTTCTCCTTCATAGACCTGATCATCGCTTTGCGCCTGCTGGGTTGCCTGGCTCGCCGGTTCCACTTCCACCGTCAGCGTCTGGCCGCTTTGCGAAGACATCATGGCATAAGGACCTTCAGTCTCCAGTACCAACTGCGTACCTCGTTGGGTGGCTCTGGGCACCACACGTTGAATCGGAGTCGCAAAATCAGTGACATCGTAGATCTGATTGAGCGCATCGGAAATGGCCACATCACGCAGATCAACCACAACCCGGTTGCGTCCATCTTCTTCTACCCGAACACGGACATTATCACGATTGAACACCACATCCAGCTGACCAGCACCCCCGCTACCACGACGAAAATCAATTCTCTCGATCTGCGGCCCCTGGCTGGTTTCAAGATCGGCTGCATCTTCCATACTGGGGATATTATTAACACCGGAAGGAGTACTTTCGCTTGCTGGTCTCGCCTCAGCTGTGACCACGGACGGGTCAGGCTGGGAGGAAAACACAGCCAATGAAATACGCAGAAAATCGCCATCCTGCTGAGCGGTATATTCATAGGCTTCAGCCAGATTAATGATCAGCCGTGTACGCCCATTGCCTTCAACAGCCGTCACCCGCTCCACTCCGGGATGGTTGATGTCAAAGCGTCTTCGGTCAAGGGCGCTTCTGGTATCGGCCAGATCCAACATCAACCGATGGGGCGAATCCAGCCGATAGTCCTTGACAGTCGGCGCTTCGCCAAAGAACTGTAGATTGATGTCTACCCGGTCTGCGTTGGCATGATCAACATTCAAATCGGTCAGCACTGCCGCGCAGGAGACACCCGGCAGCCATGCAAGCAGCAACACTATGCCGATAAGAATGCCGCGCAACTGCGTCCTGCCTAACGTCTCGCTCAACATTCAGCGCCCCCTGATATTTAATATCTTGCCAATAGCGATATCTATTTTCATTCCTCACCGTCCAGCACTAGCACTGCCTCGCGCACCTGCCAGCCCCGGGTCTGGGTAAAGATGCGTTCATCTATTTCAATACGTTTTGCCCCGATACGCACGATCTGCCCGTAATCCGGGCCAATATAATTCCCCTCACTAACGCTGAGCACGTCGCCCTCAGGCGTGCGAATCAGCGCCCGCTGGCGGTTGTTCATCTCTAGCATGCCTACCAGCGCCAGCTCCTGTAGCGAGAAACGCTCCAGAGGCTGCGACTCGCGGCTAGTATCCGGTGCCAGATTGGCATCCGCCACCTGGACTGACGCTGACTGGCCTGCCACCGCTTCAGGCGCCAGAAAAGGGCTACGCTCCTCAGCATGGGTATAGGCGAGCGGCTGATACTCCGGAATGTGTGGCACCACCAGGGGCGGCTGACTACCCGGCGCTTGGCGTATCTGTTCCAGCTCCCCGGCCAGCTCATCCAGCCTGGCATCCGCACAGCCGCCCAGCAGCACTGCCAGCATGCAAAACAGCACCCATCCTGACCAATGGCTCATTGTCCACCTCCCTGAGCGCTGTCATTCCCGGCGCCTTCGCCCTGGGGGCGGTCACTATAGGTCCGGGCGAGTATGGCCAGCCTCAGCGCCTGCTCTTCACCCTCCACTGGTTCCAGTACAAAATCATGCTGGGTGACAATACGAGGCAGGGCAGCAATATCGGCCACAAACTGTGCAATATCGTGATAGCCACCCTGCACTTCAATATCAAAAGGGTGTTCAATATAGTGGGTCTGGCGAGTGGTTTCCTGCAAGCGGATGGTTTCCACGCTCAGACGGTTATCCAACGCTGCATCGCTGATACTGTCCAGAAGAGAAGGAATTTCGGCGTTCGTCGGCAGCATGGCCCGTAACTGCTGCATTTGCGTGTCCATCTCTGCCAACTGCTGCTCGATTTCCGGCAGATAGGTCGTTTCCATGGCTTTTTGCTTGAACTCCGCCAACAGAATGGTTTCCTCTCGCTCTGCCGCTGATAGCGACTCGGTGCGCTCCTTGATAACCAACCAGTAGATCAGTGCCAGCGCCAGGACAAATAGCAGCAACAGAGTGATTGCTCTGAGTAATAACGGCCAGGTACCGGCTTCCTTGAGATCAAGGGCCTGCAAATCGGTATCACGCAGACGCTGCCACTCCTCGCTCAAGCGGCTAGTTTTCATTATCGGCCTCCTCGTTCCCACTGGCCATCTCAGTCTGGCGTACCTCAAAGCGGAATAGACGCCGGGAGGAATCTGCCTCACGTTCCACTTCTGATAGCGAGGGAGTCCCCAGCCTTTGCTCGCCGGCAACCCGACGTAGCTGCTCAGAGACCTGACGATCCGTTCCCGCTTCTGCCGTTACGCTCAACAATTGCGCGTTGCGCGCCAGTCGTTGATAGACAACCCCATCGGCCATACTGGCAGAGATATCATTGAACAACGCTACTGTGGCGCCACGCGCATTCTGTAGATTCTGGTAAGAGGCTAGCCGTTCGCTCAGTTCGTCGGCGTCAGACTTGAACTCACTGACGCGGCGAATATCAGCATCAAGCTGGGAGATCTGTTGGCGAATAAAGTCGTTACGCTGCTGCTGCGCTTCAAGTTCCGCATAATAGTAAAAAGCGATGGCACCACCCAGCGTAGCGCCTGACAGCAGGGTCAGCACCAGCAGCGTGTAGAAACGTCGGGTCAGTCTTTCACGCCGAACTTCTCGCCAGGGCAACAGATTAATCATTATGGTCATGGCCCAGATCTCCTATTGCCCGGCTCGCATGGCCAGCCCACATGCGGTCAACATGGCAGGCGCATCATTGCTCAAGGCGTCTTTTTTGAGGCGTTTGCTGACCAGCATGTGCTGAAACGGGTTGGCAATGGTGACGGTCATACCACTATCTTCGGCAATCCGCTCGGCTAAGCCGGGAATGACGCTAGAGCCACCGGCCAGCACGATCTCTTTAACCTCATGGTGGCGGCCAGCGGTGTAATAAAGCTGTAGTGAACGCCCCACCTGCTGGACGACGGTTTCCAGAAAAGGCGTCAGCACCTGGGCGTGGTAGTCTTCCGGCAAGCCACCGCGTTTTTTGGCAAACCCGGCTTCTTCCATCGAAAGGTCATAGCGTTCACGGATGGCATCCGTCAACTGGCGTCCGCCGAACACGGTATCGCGACTATAAACAATGTGCCCTTCGCGCATCACATGAAAGGCATTCATATGGGCACCAATATCCACTAGCGCAACGCAGGCCGAAGCTTCAATCTGGGTGGTTAACTGGCGACGCAACGAATCAAAGGCACGCTCGACCGCAAAGGTTTCCACATCAACAGCGGCGGGTTCAAGTCCCGCTTTTTCCAGAGTTTCCGTCAACTGTCGGACATCCTGCTGGCGGCACGCGACGAGCAGCACCTGCTGCTCGTCTTCATTGAACGGCGAAGGTCCCAGTAAATGAAAATCAAATGCCACTTCATTAAAAGGGAACGGGATATGACGTTCAGGGTCTTCAATGATGCGCTCTTCAATGTCCTCCTCGCTCAACCCCAGCGGAAAGGATAGGGTCTTGGTGATTGCCGCACTGGCAGGAACGGCCACAGCAGCTTTACGGGTGGACGGCCTGGCATGCTCAACGGCCCGGCTAAGTACGTGGGCTACATCATCAATATCCTGAATGCGACGCTCGACAACGGCACCATCGCGTAATGGTCTAACAGCATAGCTGGCCACCTCATAGTTGCCGGCAGTAGGCTTGAGCTCAAGCAGCTTGACAGTGGCCGACGTAATATCCACGCCAATCAGCCCCTTGCTAGGCTTTGGTAAGCGCATTGTTGAGTTTGTCTCCCGCAAATAAAATCACTGTTTAGAAGGTTACATCACTTTAACGATGCGCACACCCAAGAGCTTTTATCACATCAACACTGGTGAGAGCAGGCTGAGCTTTCTATAATGCCCGCCTATCGTATATTTCTACTTTTAGATTGCTGTGTATCATCAGGCATGACAACACACCTTATCGCCCACAGGGGCTTTTGTTCATGAAGTTGATCCGAAATATCATTTTGTCCTTATTTTTCATGCTGGTATCGCTGACTGGCGGCATAGTGCTGGCGATAGTTGGTGCGGCCTTATACTTTGCTCCCGGGCTTCCGGATGTACGTCAGCTGCAGGATTTTGAACTGCATACGCCGCTACGCATCTATACCCGCGATGCCAAGCTGATTGGTGAATTCGGTGAAGAACGGCGTATTCCCGTCGACTTTGCGGACATCCCCCAGCCCATGGTGGATGCGCTCGTTGCTGCAGAAGACCAGAGTTATTTCGAGCATAGCGGGGTAGATCCACGCGGCCTGGCTCGTGCAACGGTCGAGCTGGTGCAAAGCGGCGGTGCGATCCAGTCCGGTGGTTCGACAATTACCATGCAGGTGGCAAGAAATTATCTGCTGACGCTTGACCAGACCTTTACCCGCAAGATTCGTGAAATTCTGCTGGCGTTACAGATGGAGCAGGTGCTCAACAAGGAAGAAATCTTTGAGCTTTATGTTAACAAGATCTTTCTTGGCAACCGTGCCTACGGCATTGCCTCTGCCTCGGAAACCTACTATGACCAGCCGCTTAGTGAGCTAAGCCTCGCCCAGACGGCGATGATCGCAGGCTTGCCCAAGGCACCTTCAGCGTTTAACCCACTGGCTAACTCCGAGCGCTCCTTGATTCGTCGCAACTGGATTCTGTTCCGCATGCGCGAACTCGGCTTTATCGATCAGGACGCCTATCAGCAAGCGGTACAGGAACCGATTACTGCTCAGCGACATCGCACACAGACGGAAGTGGATGCTGCCTATGTCTCCGAAATGGCGCGTCAATACGCCATGGATGAGTTCGGCAACGATGCCTATACCAGCGGCTACCGGATTTACACCACCCTGGACAGCGAGCTTCAGCCTTACGCGCAACAGGCGCTGGCTGACGGCCTGCTTGCCTACGACAGGCGCCACGGCTGGCGGGGGCCGGAAGAGCGTGACATCCCGGCCAGCCTGGTTGAGGCTCAGGAGAACACCGCTACCCGAGGTCTGGAAGAAGAGCTGGGCGAATCCCCCGAAATTCGCGAGACCGCCCGTCAGGCCGCTGAGCGAAGCCAGACCGTGGTCGATGGCTTCGATGGTGACGTCAGTAACTGGGTTCAGGTATTGCAGAACACGCCAAGCTACGGGCTGCTCGACCCTGCCATTGTCGTAGAGACCCCTGGCCGTGAGATGCGGGTGCTCACTCAGGATAACGAAATTCGCACCATTCCCTGGGAAGGTATGGCCTGGGCGCAGCCTTACCTGAGCCCACGCAGCCGGGGCGCTGCCCCCACCGCTGCCGGGCAGATTGCCGCTCAAGGTGATCTGGTACGCGTTGTGGAAGATGAAGACAACAACCTGCGCCTGTCACAGCGCCCCCAGGTGGAAGGTTCACTGGTCGTGCAGAACCCCGATGATGGTGCCATTGTTGCCCTTCAGGGTGGTTTTGACTTCAATGCCAGCAAGTTCAACCGCGCAGTACAGGCACAGCGGCAGTCAGGGTCAATCTTCAAGCCCTTTGTGTATGTGACGGCTCTGCATAGCGGCGAGATGACCGCTGCCACCATCATCAATGATTCGCCGCTGGTACAGGCGGATGGCAGCAATGCTTTGTGGCGCCCAATGAACTCCAGCCGCGACTTTCTGGGGCCGATGCGCCTGCGCCCGGCACTGGCCCGTTCGCGCAATCTGGTGACGATCCGCATCCTGCGTGAAATGGGGCTTAACTACACCATCAACTACCTGGAAGGGTTTGGCTTTGAACCTGGGCGCCTGCCTAACGGCCTGTCACTGGCGCTCGGCAGCGCCAGCCTGACGCCGTTGGAAATGACCAATGCCTACGCGATTCTTGCCAACGGTGGCTTCAAGGTTCACCCCTGGTATATTCACCGCGTTACTCAAGGCGAGGAAAACGGCGAGGTGATTTATGAGGCAACACCTCGGGTTGCCTGTGAAAGCTGCCCGCCGGAGCAGGAAAGTGTTGAAATCGATGGCCGGGAATTTCCCGTCGCCCCGCGTGTGGTCGACCCGGAAGCCGCCTATATTATTCGCGACATGCTGCGCGACGTCATCGAACGAGGAACAGGAAGAGCTGCCTTGAGCCTTGAGCGCAGTGATATTGTAGGCAAGACAGGCACCACCAATGACCAGCGCGACGCCTGGTTTGCAGGCTTTAACCGTGACCTGATTGCCACCGTCTGGGTGGGCAAGGATAACAACGAAAGTATCGCCGAATACGGCGCTAACGCCGCCCTGCCGATCTGGATCAACTTTATGCGTGATGCGCTGGAAGGTCAGCCGGAAGCCTGGCCCGAACAACCCGAGACGGTTGTCAGCGTGCGCATTGATCCTGATACGGGACGTCGCCTGCGTGATGATCAGTCAGGCGGTATTTCTGAGCTGTTTGATGTCGACCAGCTACCCAGTTACCAACCCCGCTCGGTCAGCCAGGAAGTGGAAGAGATGAGTGGCTCTCAAGGGACAGGGTCACCTGAATCCATCTTCTAAACAGCTTGTTAACTGAACTGAAAAAGCCCGGCGTTTTAACGCCGGGCTTTTTTATTGGCAAGTGGTTTTCGTTCAAGCCGATTGCAGTGAAGACTGCCGACGACTCGCCAACCAGTTGGCGACAATGGCAACGACCATCACCACGGCACCCGCGGCTTCAACCATAAAATCAGGGTAGAAAACCGCCACAATCGCCCCTCCGATAGCCAGACGTGAAAGCAGACCCATGTGGGTAAACAAATAGCCTTCCAGGGCAGCGGCAAAGGCCCCAAGCGCCAGCAGGGCAATAAAGCCCGTCCAGATCACTACGGCAACCGGCCCGCCCATGATGATTTCCGGGTTGAACACCATAAAGAGCGGAATCAGGTAAAGCCCCTTGGCAAATTTCCAGGCCTGGAAGCTGGTTTCCATGGGTTTACTGCCGGCAATGGCAGCCCCGGCAAACCCGGCCAGGGCAACCGGCGGCGTCACATTGGAGTCCTGGGAATACCAGAACACCACCAGGTGCGCGATCAATAGCGGAATACCAAACTCCTGAGTCAGCGCCGGGCCCACCAGCACAATCAGTACGATATAACTGGCGGTTACCGGCAGCCCCATACCCAGAATCAAGCTGGCCAGCAACACCATCACCAAAGCCAGAATCAGGTTGCCCCCGGAGAACGCCATCATCATCGAGGAAAACTTCAGCCCCAGACCCGTCAGGCCCACCACACCCACAATAATACCGGCGACTGCACAGGCCATGGACACCGCTACCGCGTTGCGCGCTCCCAGCTCCAGTCCTTCAATCAGCTTGCGTAAACCGCTGGCCAGCGCCATTTTCATCCGGCTGGTCGTTACCGGTTGACCTTGTCCCGGGGCCACAAAGAAAAACCACACGACATAACGCAGCACGGCAACGGCCACCATGGTAATCACAGCGTAGTAGCCGACCCGCATCGGCGACATACTCATTGCCAGAAGCCATACCAGCACCAGCAGCGGCAACAGGAAGTGCCAGCCATCGCGCATAACGTCGCGCATCTGGGGTAGCTCGCTGCGCGACATTCCCTGCATACCCTGTTTCAGGGCGATGATATGCACAAACAGGTAGACAGTGGCGAAATACAGCACTGCCGGAAAGATGCTGACCTTGACGATATCCAGATAAGGCGTGTTGGTATACTCGGCAATCAGGAAAGCCCCCGCCCCCATCAAAGGCGGCATAATCTGCCCTCCGGTAGAAGCCGCAGCCTCAATGCCACCGGCCTGCTTGGGCTTGTAACCCAGCTTTTTCATCAGTGGAATGGTGAAGGCACCGGTAGTGACCACATTGGCGATCGCACTGCCGGAAATCGACCCCATGCCAGCCGAGGCAATCACCGACGCCTTGGCGGGGCCACCGCGCTGACGGCCCGTCGCCGCGTAGGCCATATCAATGAAAAACTTGCCCGCCCCGGTGCTTTCCAGAAAGGCGCCGAACAGCACAAAGATAAAGATGTAAGTCGCGGCAACCCCCAGCGGCAGGCCAAAAATGCCTTCCTGCCCCAGGTACAGCTGCCCGGCAATACGGTCAAGGCTATAGCCGCGATGAGCCAGAATCCCCGGCAGCCACTCCCCCAGCCAGGCCAGATCCCCCCGCGGCCCGGCCATGGCATAGAGGATGGCTATGGTGCCAATAATCGTCATGCTGATACCCACGGCGCGCCGACTGGCCTCCAGTACCGTAAAGGTGGCGATACAGGCCACCAGAATATCAGTGTCACTCCAGAAACCGGCACGATTGATAATGTCATCCAGGAACAACACCAGATAACCACCGGTAATCATGGCGCCAATAAAGAACAGCGTATCAATCGCGCCTGCCAGCAGGCCGCGCTTGCGATGCGGCCCAAAGGCAGGAAACATCAGAAAGGCCAGCATCATGATCAGCGCCAGGTGGATACTGCGCTGATAGAAAAGCCCCAGTGGCTGGATACCCGCTGAATAAAGCTGAAACAGCGACAGGCCGACCGCCACTGCTGTAATGCACCATAGAATCGGGCGTGAATGCGGTATCTTGCCGCCTGGCATGACCACCGCAGGTTGTTTGGGTTCGTTCATGAAATTCTCACCTGGCCCTATATTATTTGCTTGTTAGTGGTTATTGGTAGCCCGCTTCCTGAAGCTGAATAATCACCCGTTCCCCTGCCGCCTGTTCACTGATACTGACGCTTTTAGTGGGCGCTTGCGCTGGCCAGACAAGGCGATGGTTTACCCGCATGGCGCCGACACGCAAGGCGTAGCGGTTGCCGGGCACCGGTTCATCAATCCCCTTGATCCAGTAGCCACCCTCGCCATCTGATACCTGTACGCCCCGCCCCAGAACGTGGCCAAGGCCCGCTGCAAAATCAGGTTGATGGCTGCGCTCCAGCACCATCTGGCCTGCTACATTACGGTAGCAGTCAAGCACCACAAACTGGGCAACGGAGTGATTCCACTTCACACACCACTGCGCCCCCTGGGGCATGGGGATGGTAATCAGTCTCTGCTTGCCTGGAGAACCTGGCTGAACATCGCGCTCAACCACCAGCTCATAGCCAACAGCCGGAGCAGAGGCTGACTCTGCTCCGGCTGCAGGAGAGGTGAAGAAGACAGCCAACAGAACCAACCTCTGCCAGCGTCTTGCCCAGGGAAGCAGGCAGAACATGATGTTGATCATGGCAGCCTGACACCTGTTAATAAATCAGCAGACCCCGCTCAGGGGCGCAGACGATCCGGCACGTCGACACCGGCATCTTCCAGATAACGGATAGCCCCCGGATGCAGCGGCACCGGCGTTGATTCCAGGGTGAAGTCAATAGTGGTGTCGTTGGCCGCCGGGTGAACGGCAATCAGCTCATCGGTCTGTTCGAATAACAGCTCGGTGAGTTGATAGGCCAGCTCTTCATCCATGGCCGCATTGACGACCAGTACATTGGGAACACCAATGGTCGGCACCGCTTCGTCCATGCCTTCGTAAAGATTTTCACCCAGCTCATAGCGGGCAAAAACCGCTACTTCTTCCTGAGCATTGGCAATCTCTTCGTCTGACAGACCCACCAGGCGGATATCACGGGTGGTTGCCAGGTTCATGATGGAGCTGGTGGGTGGGCCAACGCTCCAGAAACCTGCATCGATATCGCCATCACGAATGGCATCAGCGGTTTCATTGAAGTTCAGGCGCTGAGGGTCGAAGTCATCATAGCTGATGCCATTGGCTTCCAGCAGCGCTCGGGCATTCAGCTCGGTGCCGCTGCCCGGTGCGCCAACAGACACCCGTTTGCCCGCCAGGTCGCTGATGGAATGCACATCCGATTCGGCCAACGTCACCAACTGAACGGCATTAGGGTACAGCGATGCCAGGGCACGGGTATCCTCTATCTGGCGGCCCTCAAAATCTCCGGTGCCGGTATACGCCTGATAGACAGTATCTGCCAGCGCCAGCGCCATATCCGCATCGCCCCGCATAATCAACCCCATATTCTCAACCGAGGCACCGGTCACCTCAGCGGTCGCCTGAGCACCTTCGATATGGTTATTGATCATCTCGGCAAAGCCGCCGCCCATCGGGTAATAGGTGCCGCCCGTGCCACCGGTGGCAATTGAGAGCTGCTGGGCTGAGGCGGGTAGCGCTACGGCTAGCATGGACGCAGCGGCCAGGGTGGTAACGGTTGTGAAAGCTTTATGAGATTGCATACGCACTCCTTCGCCCTCTCGGGCATTATTATTGATATGACACACGTATCTTTCGATCCAACGCATTAACAAAACAGCTAGACCGGGGTTGGCTAACAGGCGCTTGGATTCATTAACAAAACCTAGCACGTCTTAAAAGCGCTTGGCCACTGCCGATTAACGCTGGCGTAAACGCAAGGCTTATCCAGATAGTATCAAACCTCCACCATGCGACTTACCTGACTGACAATATGCGCGCCAATCGGCAGCGCTGAGGTTGCGGCTGGAGACGGCGCATTGCCCACGTTCAGGGTGCGTTGGGTATTCACAAACAGGAAGTCATCCACCAGTTTACCGTCGTGGGACACCGCCTGGGCACGCACGCCTGCCGGGTAAGGCTGAAGATCATCCAGGATAATACTCGGGCAGTACTTTTGCACCAGAGCCAGGTAGCCACGCTTATAGAGCGAGTTTTTCATTTCCACAAACCCAGGGCGGGCATTCTTGGCCAGCACCTTGAGAATACCGCCATGGGTGAGCATCTGGCCCATATCCGCAAGCGATATATCACGCTTGCGATAACCTTCGCGCTTGAAGGCCAGTACCGCATTGGGGCCAACGGTAACGCTGCCATCAATCATCCGGGTAAGATGCACGCCCAGAAAGGGCATGCTGGGGTCCGGGATAGGGTAGATCAGATGGTTGACGATCCGCTGATGATGCTCAGGCAGCACATAATATTCACCGCGAAACGGGCAGATCGTGAAGCCAGGATCCTTACCCAGCAGACGGATCACCCGATCGGCCATCAGGCCTGAACAGCTGACCAGGTAGCGGCTGGTAACGACATGCTCGCTGCCGTCTTTATGGCTGGTGACCACCACTTCTGCTGAGCGTTCTTCAAGCCCGACCACCTCGTGGCCATAGCCGATTTCGCCGCCCAGGCGCTGAAACTCATCTGCCATGGCGCGAGTAACCCGAGCGTAATCGACAATACCACTGGAAGGCACATGAATCCCCGCCACCCCAGTGACGTTGGGCTCACGTTCTGCCAGCGCCTGCGCTTCCAGCCACTCGCGCTCAAGGCCGTTTGCCTCGGTGCGCTCCCACAGTGCCTGCATGCGCTGCTTTTCCAGATCGTTGGTGGCGACCAGCAGTTTGCCGCAGATATCATAGGGCACCTGGTGTTCATCGCAGAAGTCACGAGTAGCGCGATTGCCTTCCAGGCAAAACCTGGCTTTCAGACTGCCCGGTGTGTAATAGACGCCTGCGTGAATCACCCCGCTGTTATGCCCTGTCTGATGCTGTGCCGGCCCGTTTTCCTTTTCAAGCACCAGCATTTGTTTGTCCGGGTAAGCTTTTTTCAGCTGCATGGCGGTCGACATTCCCAGAATACCACCGCCAACGACGACAAAATCCCACATGCTATCTACCTCCGGAATCCCTTATGATGGGGGTAATAAAATTTCGCTGTTTCGCCAGTTTATGGATTCTTTACCATGTCTTCTCGTATTTTTTCTCCTGCGCCAACGTCATCGTTAGTCGCGCCGACGACCAAAGCCACCCCAACGCCCAAAGACGGTGTACGTGAAAACCTGGGCATTCGCGCTTACCAACTGCTCAAGAACGACATTATCAAAGGCACCTTTGCCCCCGGTGAAAAGCTGCGCATGCATGCCCTCAAGTCCCACTATGACCTGGGTATAAGCCCGCTGCGTGAAGCGCTCTCACAGCTGGTAGCCGAGCACCTGGTGGTGGCCATCAGCCAGCGGGGCTACCGGGTGGCGCCCATGTCACTGGCAGAGCTGCACGATATCTACGATGCCCGCGCCCAGCTTGAAGCCATGCTGCTGGGGCTGGCAATCGAGCGCGGCGATGACGCCTGGGAAGCCGATGTCGTCGCCAAAGCCCACCATCTGAATATCGTCAGCGCCAGCAATACGCCTGAAGGGCTACTCACTATCTGGGATGAACGACACAGCACCTTTCATACAACGCTTGTCAGCGGCTGTAATTCATCCCACCTGCTGCAGGTACGCGCCGGGCTGTTTGACAAGGTACAGCGCTACCGCCATCTATGGCTGAAAGAGACAGTATTCTCCGAGCAGGCGCTGGAGCAGAAGCGCCAGGAGCACTCAGCGCTGGTTGACGTCACTCTGGAGCGCCGCCGTGAAGACGCCATGGCAATGATGCACGACCACCTGATGACGCCCGTTCCCATCATCACCGAGGCCATGCATCAGCAAGGGCTTGCCTGAGCGCCTCAAGAAAAAATTGCGAAAAATGTAGAAATTTTTAAATAACAACGATAAATTAACCAGGACAGGAGCTTTCACGCTTCCACCGCACAAGTTATAACGACGAGGACACGCCATGAGCCGCTTTAACTGGGATGACCCGCTTCTTCTCGAACAGCAGTTGACCGACGAAGAGCGTCAGATTCGCGATGCCGCCTACGATTACTGCCAGGAAAACCTCCAGCCCCGAGTGCTTTCTGCTTTCCGTGAAGAGCGTTTTGATCGCGAGATCATGACCGAAATGGGTGAGCTGGGCCTGCTGGGCGCGACGGTCTCCCCCGAGTACGGCGGCGCGGGCGTTAACCACGTTGCTTATGGCCTGATTGCCCGGGAAGTGGAGCGCGTTGATTCCGGCTACCGTTCGGCAATGAGCGTGCAGTCCTCGCTGGTGATGTACCCCATCGAAGCCTATGGCAGCGAAGAGCAGAAACAGAAGTTCCTGCCGCGCCTGGCCACCGGCGAACTGGTCGGCTGCTTTGGACTGACCGAACCGGACCATGGCTCCGACCCGGGTGCCATGGTGACTCGCGCTGAAAAAGTCGACGGCGGTTACCGTCTGACCGGTGCCAAGATCTGGATCACCAATAGCCCGATTGCCGATCTGGCCGTGGTATGGGCCAAGTCGCCCGCCCATGATAACCAGATCAAGGGCTTTATCGTCGAGCGTGGTACCGAAGGATTCACCACGCCGAAAATTGAAGGCAAGGTCTCTCTGCGCGCCTCCATCACCGGTGAGATCGTGCTGGACAACGCCTTTGTTCCGGAAGAAAACCTGCTGCCTAACGTCAGCGGCCTGAAAGGGCCTTTTGGCTGTCTTAACAAGGCGCGTTACGGCATCGCCTGGGGCGTTATCGGCAGCGCCGAATTCTGCTGGCATGCCGCCCGCCAGTACACTCTGGACCGCAAGCAGTTTGGTCGCCCGCTGGCGCAAACCCAGCTGATTCAGAAAAAACTCGCCGATATGCAAACCGAGATTACCCTGGGGCTGCAGTCTGCCCTGCAGGTGGGCCGCTTGATGGACAGCGGCAACTGGGCACCGGAGATGATCTCGCTGATCAAGCGCAATAACTGCGGCAAATCATTGGACATCGCCCGCCTGGCTCGCGACATGCACGGCGGCAACGGTGTTTCCGATGAGTACGGGGTCATTCGTCATATGGTCAACCTGGAATCGGTCAATACCTATGAAGGCACCCACGATATTCATGCGCTGATTCTGGGTCGTGCCCAGACAGGCTTACAGGCGTTCTTCTAAACCGCTTGGCATTTTGAGCGCTTCGCTACGGCGAGGCGTTTTCGATTAGGGTTTATGAGGAGCATCACAATGCAACAGTCTCCCCCTGCGCCGCTGACTGGCGTCAAGGTGCTCGATCTGTCAAGGGTGCTGGCTGGCCCCTGGTGTGGCCAGATGCTTGCCGATATGGGTGCCGAGGTCATCAAGGTAGAACGCCCGGACAAGGGTGACGACACCCGCCAGTGGGGCCCACCCTGGCTGGCAAGCCAGCAGCCCGAACAGCGCGGAGAATCAGCCTATTACCTGTCTGCCAACCGCGGCAAGCGCTCGGTCACCGTGGATATCTCCCGGCCCGAAGGCCAGAAACTGGTGCGCGAACTGGCGGCCAAATCCGACGTGGTTATCGAGAACTTCAAGGTAGGCGGGCTCAAGAAATACGGCCTGGATTACGCGAGCCTGAAAACGGTTAACCCGGCACTGATCTACTGCTCTATCACCGGCTTCGGCCAGCAAAGCCCCTATGCCCACCGGGCAGGCTATGATTTCATGATCCAGGCCATGGGCGGCATTATGAGCCTGACCGGACAGCCGGATGAAATGCCCGGCGGTGGCCCGGTCAAGATAGGCGTCGCCTTTACCGATATCTTTACCGGCCTGTATGCGGCCAATGGTATTCTTGCCGCCCTCTACGCCCGGGACAAGCAGAACGCCACCCGCCGCGAAGGCACCCATATCGACATGGCGCTGATGGACGTGCAGGTTGGCGTACTGGCCAATCAGGCGCTTAACTACCTGACCTCTGGCAAGGTGCCCCAGCGCCTGGGTAATGCTCACCCTAATATCGTTCCCTATCAAGCGTTTACCACAGCTGACGGCCATATGATTGTGGCGGTAGGCAACGACGGTCAGTTTCAACGTCTGTGCCAGGTGCTTGAACGCAGCGAGCTGGCTCACGATGAGCGCTTTGTCACCAATGGCGCCCGGGTCAGTCATCGCGAACAGCTGATTCCAGAACTTCAGGCAGTGCTTGCCACCCGCGGCACTGATGAATGGCTTGCCGCCCTTGAGGCTGTGGGCGTACCGGCCGGGCCAATCAATACCCTTGATCGGGTCTTCGATGACCCTCACGTCAAGGCGCGGGAACTCAAGCAAGAGTTAAAACACCCGGAATCCGCAAGTGGTAAAGTGAACTTGGTCAATAATCCGATCCGCTTTAACGGAGTCCAGATGAGTGCCCAGAGCGCCCCGCCTACCCTGGGCGAGCACACTGATAGCGTACTCAAGGAACAACTGGGGCTGGACAGCACCCAGATTGAAGGACTTAAGGCGCTGGGGATTCTGTAACCCCCTGACAGCGCCACTTTAAGCCTTAATAAACAGCCAGTTATACTCAAAGTGTATAAATAGTGCTGAAAGCGTTACAATATAAACCACGATTAAAGGCCATTCACGCTAAAGCAGGGTGCGTGACACTACCTTGAACGCTAAGCTGAATATCACTTTTCTATTGAGTCGTCACTCACAAGAGGAGACACCATGAGTAACGCAGAACTGAACGAACTGAAACTCAAATATGTTGCTGCCGGCGCTGCCAGCCCCGCCACGGCTTTTGCTGACCGTGCTGAAAATGCTGAGATCTGGGATGCCGACGGCAACCGCTTTATCGATTTCGCGGGTGGTATCGGTGTACTCAACGTCGGTCACCGTCACCCCAAGGTCGTTGCCGCCGTCAAGGCACAGCTGGACAAGGTGATGCATACCTGCCAGACCGTCATGCCTTATGAAGGATACGTAAAAGTAGCTGAAAAGCTCAGCCATATCGTCCCTGTTCGCGGCCATGCCAAAGTCATGCTGGCCAACTCCGGCGCTGAAGCACTGGAAAACGCCATCAAGATCGCGCGTGCCGCTACCGGGCGTTCCAACATCATCTGCTTTGATGGCGGCTACCACGGCCGTACCTTCTACACCATGGCCATGAACGGCAAGGTCGCTCCCTACCAGACCGATTTCGGCCCCATGCCGGGCACTGTTTTCCGTGCGCCCTACCCGGTTGATTACCATGGCGTAAGCGAAGACGAAGCGCTGCGTGGCCTGCACATGGCGCTGAAAACCGATGCCGGTGTCAACAACACTGCGGCTATTGTACTGGAGCCTGTACTGGGTGAAGGCGGTTTCTATCCAGCGCCGAAGAGCTTCCTTGAGAAGGTGCGTGCGATCTGTGACGAGCACGGCATCCTGATGATCATTGACGAAGTTCAGTCTGGCTTCGGGCGTACTGGCAAGATGTTCGCCATTGAACACAGCGGCGTTGAGCCGGACCTGATGACGATGGCCAAGAGTATGGCAGATGGTATGCCGATCTCAGCTGTTGTGGGCACCGACAAGCACATGGATGCTTCCGGCACCAACTCGCTAGGCGGCACCTACACCGGTAGCCCGACCTCCTGCGCCGCCGCACTGGCCGTTATGGAAGTTTTCGAGGAAGAAAACATCCTCGAGAAAAGCCAGGCACTGGGTAATAAACTGGCTGAGCGTTTCGGCGGCTGGGAAAACAAGTTTGATTGTGTCGATAACGCTCGCAACATGGGCGCCATGGCGGCATTCGAACTGGTCAAGGACAAGGCCAACCACACACCGGATCCGGAACTGACCGCCAAGGTCTGCGCCAAGGCGCGTGAGCACGGCCTGATTCTGCTATCCTGTGGTCTGCACGGTAATACCATCCGCTTCTTGATGCCTGTCACTATCGAAGACAGCGTTCTCAACGAAGGCTTGGATATTGTTGAGGCCTGCCTTGAGGCATTGACCTGAGCAATCTCTCACGTCAGATGTTAAAAAACCGCCCGAAAGGGCGGTTTTTTTGTGGCTGGCAATCACAGGCCCCGGCGCCTCATGCACCCTCAGGGCGGCGATCCCCTTCCAGGAAGTTGGCGACAAAGGCAGCTTTGCCATAGGTTTCAAATGACCACTTCATCACATCAGACAACGCTGCCATGACGGCATCAAACTCACCAAACACCTGAGTGCTCATACGGTTGGGGTAGACTTCCAGGCCACTTTCCTGCAAACGTTTCACCACCTCACGCACAGGCGGTTTGAAATCATCGGTCAGTGGATAAAAGCTGAGCTGTACGGAAAGATACATGGCATCTCCTTGAGTCATACACACCATTGGAACAAAGGGTTATGAGCAGCCATCGGATGCAGAATCCGTTAACCGACCTCACTATCTGCCATCACTCTACCATGCAGCTTGGCACCACTTAAGCAATCAAATCGAACGGTGGTTACATCCCCCAGCACATCGGCTTTCTGCAATAGCGCCAGTCGCTGTGTTGCGTGAATATCGCCCTCGACCTTACCGTCAATGGTGACCTGCCCACCCTTGATAGAAGCGGTCACATGAGCACCGGATGCCAGATGTACACGCTGGTTTTCTGCCACGACGGTACCGCAAATACACCCTTTGATAACCACGCTTTCGCGCGCAATCAGATGGCCACGCACCGTTGTGGCCGGCCCGATATGACAGCCTGCCGCCAGACTTTTACCACGTCCCTCGCGATGCATCACCGGTTCAGAGGACAATTCAATCTCAGCGTCAAAGGTTTGCCGCGGTTGCTCATGTGTCGCTAAGACGTTATGGGTTACGGTCGGTGCAATGGCTTCCTCGGTCAGCTCATTTTTATGACCCTTGCGGCGACGACGCAAGCCATCAGCCACAATCAACGCCATGCAAAGAGCACCCGCCAGAATCAGTACACCTTGGTCAACCATGCGAAGAGCCTTGAGTTATATGCGGCATCGGTCATCAAGACCTGTCGCATTGAGTTTTATTTATCGAAGTGAATAATGCTGTCAAACCTGCATGACATACTCACTGGCTGGAATCTTCGTGATAGAGTAGCCGAATTCATAAAAATCAACAAATCAATACATATGCATACAATCAAACGAGGGAAATAGTGATGTTCAACAAATCAAACCCAGCGTCAGTGCCTTCCAAAAAAAGCGCCGAACCCGAGAAAAAACAACACAATAACGTCGCCAACATAGCCTCCGATAGCGCCCCGAAAGCCTCATTGCCGAGCCAGTCCGGCTCATCAATCGGCCGCTACACGGACGTACAGGGCGATATTTTCAGTGACGAGAACCTGACCATCGACGGCAATGTGGAAGGTACCGTGACCTGTAAGGCAAAAACGGTCACGCTGGGGCAGGAAGGCTCTCTGGATGGCAATATCTATGCGCACACACTGCATGTTTCCGGGCGGGTGGAAGGTAACCTGGTTGCGCTGGAAAAAGTCACTATCCACGATGGCGCCAATGTCTCAGGTACCATTATTACTCCCAGCCTGATCATCGAGGATGGCAGTAAATTCCGCGGCAGTATCGATATGGATCCGGCCAACGAAATTTTCGAACGTATCTTTGACAGTGGAACCCATAAAACGCCCGCTGCCGGTACAGCAGCCGTCAGCAAAGCCACGCTGTCATCCAAGGCCAAAACCGCCGACGCCGATAGTGCGAGTAAAAATAACCAGCAGGCAGGCGACGAGGAATCAGCCAAAAAAGCCAATTAAGTTGACTTATGACTAGGCTAGCCGCTGCCAGGCCGCCAGAATAGCGCGACGTGTCTCGACAGGGTGCTCCATGGGAAACATATGTGAGCCGGGCACCTTGTCGACCTGCAGGCCGTGGCGCTCCAGGCGTTTGATACGCCCCGCCGTCAGCAGATCCGAGGCTTCTCCTGCTACTATGCTGACGGGCACCTTGAGGTGCCTGGGCAGGCGCGTCAGGTGGTCGGGCAGGTGGCGAAAAATGGCGACTTCAATCGTGGGGTCGAAGGTCAGCTCAGCGCGGCCATCATCCAGGAGCCGCGTTCCCGCTTCAATATAGTCATTGAGCGCCTCTGGCGTGAACCGACGGAAGAGCCCACGGCGACGCAGGTATATCCCCATGGCCTCGCGGCCCGGCCACACGGTGCGCCGCCCCAGGGTCTTACCGGCAGGGGTGATACGGTCAATAAACCCGAAGCGTTTGGCCGCCTTCATGGCCAAGGCATCCGTGCCCAGCATCAGGGGCGGGTCGAGCATGACAACACCGCGAAAGCGCTCTGGGGCCTTGGCCGCGGCCATAGCCATCAGGGTGCCGCCCAGCGAATGCCCGACCCCGAATACCGGCGCGCCAGTGGCGGGCAACTGCGCCAGCAGTTCATCTACCAGGTTCGCCCAGTTATGGTTCACCGGGTACTCCGGGTGATGCCCCAGCCGGTCCAGCGGGTGCAGATCAAACTGCTCCGCCAGCGGCGCCAGCAGGCTGCGATAACTCATCCCCGGAAAGCCATTGGCATGAGCAAACACTAAACGGGGGCGTTGGGTATTATCAGCAGTCATGGCAGGCTCGCAGCGTCAGCAGTCAGAAAACATAGGTTGTTGGTTAATTCGCGGATCAATCTATCATACGACTGTTTTAACTCGGTACCGCCAAGTCGTCAATATATCCAGGCGCTACACACGGATTCAAAACAGCGCCAACTGCTGGGCGCGGGCTTCTTCCGCCAACCGATACCCCACGCCAAGCAGACGGACCGGGCGGTTGCCGCGCTGCCAGCCAATGTTTAACAGGCCTTCAAACTGGGCGGCATCCGGGGCGGGGTCGGCGTGTTCCACGGTGGTCTGGGTGAAGTCATTGAACTTGACCTTGACCACGGCACCGCGTACGCCGGGCGGCGGGTCGAGCTTGGCATAGCGCTGTTCAAGATCGGCGATCAGGGCGGGCAGCGCCTCACGGCAGCTTTCCAGGGTGGGCAAGTCTTGCGGATAAGTCTGTTCGGTACTCACCGATTTACGTTCACGCTGGGTTTTCACCGGGCGCTCGTCACGGCCATAGGCCAGGGTGTGAAGGCGTTCACCAAAGCGGCCGAACCGCTCCACCAGCTCTACCAGCGGCCACTCGCGCAGGTCGGCACAGGTATGAATCCCCAGGTCATGCAGTTTTTCAGCAGTACGCGGGCCGACGCCGTGAATCTTGGTAACCGGCAGCTCGCGCACAAAATCGTCGATGGCTTCAGGGGGGATCACGCACAGGCCATCCGGCTTGTGCCAGTCGCTGGCAATCTTGGCCAGAAACTTGTTGGGCGCCACGCCGGCGGAAACCACAATGCCGACGTCATTACTCACCCGGGCGCGAATCGCTTCGGCCATACGGGTGGCGCTGCCCTGGTAAGCAGTGATGGCGGAAACATCCAGATAGGCTTCATCCAGGGAAAGCGGCTCAATCAGCGGCGTAATCTCGCGGTAGATGGCAAAAACTTCCCGGGCAACCGCCTTGTATTTGGCCATATCACCGCGTACCACCGTCAGGTGCGGGCAACGCTTCAGCGCCTGAGCCATGGGCATAGCGGAATGAATGCCAAAGGCACGCGCCGGATAGTTGCAGGTGGCCACCACTCCCCGGCGCTCCACGCTACCCCCGATGGCAATGGGGATATCACGTAGCGCCGGATTGTCACGCATTTCTACTGCTGCATAGAAACAGTCGCAGTCGCAATGAATGATTTTGCGCACCTGCCGCCCTCTCACCCTGTAAGAATGAACAGTTTACCACAGGCAACGCGGCGCCTAGCAAGGCTGCCACACCCAGCGGGTATCAGGTGCCGCAGAAGGTGCGCAGTACCTGCTGCTGCTCGCTCGCTGGCAGGCCGAGTTCGCGGGTGTCCGCGGTATCTGTATAGGGGGTTGTCACCGCTGCCAGCAGGCGGTAAAAGGGCGCAAGATCGCCATCATTGGCGGCCTGAATAGCCTCTTCAACGCGGTGATTACGCGGAATAATCAGCGGATTCGCCTGGCGCATGGCCTGCCAGCGCTGTTCATTTTGGCTGGCCACCTGGTGTGCTTGCCATTCATCTACCCAAGGCGCCAGCGCTTCAGGGGTGGCCGACAGGGCCAGCAGGGCCTGGCGCGAGGTATCACCTGGCGTTCGGGCCAGCTGGGTCAGCGCATCAAAGGTCGCGGTCATATCCATGCGCCCCTGTTGCATCTGGGCTTCAAGTGCAGCCATCAGCTGGCTGGCCTGGTCAGCCTCGGCGTCAAGCCCCAGCTTGTCGGCGTGAATACGCTGCTGCTCGGCGGCAAACACGCCATCAAAGCCACGCAGAATGTCGGTCAGCCGGGATACACGGGTCTCCTGCTCGCCTTCCAGTAACGGCAGCAGGCATTCGGCAAAACGCGCCAGGTTCCACTGGGCAATCAACGGCTGGTTGGAAAACGCGTAGCGTTTGCCCTGATCAATCGAGCTGTAGACCTTTTGTGGGTCGAACTGCTCCATAAAGGCGCAGGGGCCGTAATCAATGGTCTCCCCGGCAATGCTCATGTTATCGGTGTTCATCACCCCATGAATAAAGCCAACGCCCATCCATTGGGCCACCAGCGCCGCCTGACGCTGGAGGACGGCTTCGAGCAGCGCCAGGTAGGGCTGCTCAGCCTGTTGCGCCGCTGGGTAATGGCGCTCAATGACGAAATCCGCCAGCGCCTTGAGGGCCGTGTGATCCTGACGCGCCGCCACAAACTGGAAGGTGCCGACCCGCACGTGGCTGGCGGCCACCCGGGTCAGCACCGCCCCTGGCTCGACCATCTGGCGCATCAACCGCTCACCGCTGGCCACCGCCGCCAGGGCACGGGTCGTGGGAACACCCATCGCCGCCATGGCTTCACTGACCAGATATTCGCGCAGCACCGGGCCAAGGGGCGAGCGGCCATCGCCACCGCGTGAAAAAGGCGTGCGCCCGCTGCCTTTGAGCTGGATATCGCGGCGAACACCGTTCTGATCAACCACTTCCCCCAGCAGCAGCGCTCGGCCATCTCCCAACTGGGGCACAAAGTTACCGAACTGATGGCCCGCATAGCCTAACGCCTTGGGTTCGGCACCGGGCGGCAGGGCGTTACCGCTGAACCACTCAGCCAGGCTGTCATCATCCGGCGCCTCTCCCAGGCCCAAGGCATCGGCCAGTGGCTGATTGAAGGCAATCAGGCGTGGGGCCTCAACGGGCGTGGGTTGGCAGGCAACCCATAACGGCTCGGGCAGGGTTGCAAATTGGTGTTCAAATGCCAGCATGGGGGTCTCCACTGTTGATCTGTTGAGCGTTATAATACCCTATCATTTTACTCAAGTAATAGGCGACAAGATGACGCCATCTGGCCTTTCAAGCGCTTCGTCCACATCGGCACCTGCGTCGGCGCTTTTGCCTCACTCCCCCTTGCCGCTGCCCCGGGAGTTCTATGACCGCGATACCTTGCAGGTGGCGCGCGATCTTCTGGGCTGCCAACTGGTACGCCTTCATCAGGGCAAATTGATGATCGCCCAAATTGTGGAAACCGAAGCCTATCGAGGCTCGGAAGACTCCGCCTGCCATGCCCACCGGCGTAAAACGCCCAGAACCGAGGCCATGTTCGGGCCACCGGGCCACGCCTATGTGTATCTGGTGTATGGCATGCACTGGCTGTTGAATGTGGTCACCCAGCCTGAAGGCAACCCCTGCGCCGTGCTGATTCGCGCCGTGGAACCCGTGGAGGGTGAAGACGCCATGCGCGCCCTGCGCAGCGCAAAAGGCCGCCAACTGTGTAATGGCCCCGGCAAGCTGACCCGCGCACTGAGCGTGGATAAAGCCCTGTATGGCCACGACATGACTCGCTCCGAGCAACTCTGGATCACTCAGGCAGCAGCCCCTGCTGCGATTGCCAGTGGCCCGCGGGTCGGCATCGACTACGCCCAGCCCGCTGACCGCGATGCGCCCTGGCGGTTATGGCACGAGGGCAACCCCTGGGTCTCCAAGGCGCGCTGAACGGGCGCTGCCCTGCAGGCAGTGCAGGGCATGCTCCAGCACGGGGGTAATCGGCGCCTGCCAACGCTGGGCCAT